>JAQGJZ010000278.1 GCA_028290385.1 Enterovirga sp. | reverse complement strand
GAACGAGCCGGGCCTGCCGGACGGAGATGGCGTCCAGCCGCTCCGCCTGCCCACGCTCCAAATCCTCGACGCTCTGGACAAGCGCCGCCTCCTGCCCTGCCTTGAGCAGGACGGGGCGCCCCATGCGCAGTTCCGCGATCGCACGCTCGACCGAGGTGCGGTCGAGATCGCCCGCAAGGCTCGGATGGCTGCCGCTGTCCCCGTTCATGACCGACATATGGCCTGCGCGCCCCCAGAGGGCAACGGAACGGCGGTCAGTTGAGCCCCGGCCCGACGACACCCGCCTCGAGCCCGACCGTGAGCCGGTCCGTCACGGCCCATTCCACGCCGACCCGCGCCTCGGGCCGGACCACGATGTCCTCGCGCGTGAAGGGCAGGGAGGAAGGCGTTGCGCCGAAGCGCAGCTTTTCGTGCACGGCCACTGCGCCAGCCTTCGCGTAGACCAGCACGTCCGGCGTCACGAGCGTGCCGACCTTCAGGCCGACGCCGCCCGAGAAGTCGCGCGTATAAGCGACGCCGCCGAAGGCGGGCGTCGCGCCCCCACGCAGGGCGGCCAGATAATCGAAGCCGCCGACCACGCCGTAGACGATCGAGCCGTCCTGCCACATGCGCCCGCCCTCGAAACCGACGGTGGGCCCCGCATAGCTGCCGAACCGCTTCGAGGAGACGACCGCGAACCCGGTCGACATGCGCGCATAAGAGCCGGCCCAGCGGCTCCTCTCGTCCTCCGCCGGCTGCGGCCAGGCGAAGGACGGCAGCGATGCCCAGGAGTCGGACGCCGAAGCGCCCTGCGCGGCCGCGAGGTCGGCGCACAAGATGCCGCCGCCGAGCACGAGGCAAGCGGCAGCAAGGCGGCGCAGCGGGCGGGATTTTGGCAAGCTGATCACCCGCCCATCGTACCCCAAAGGCTTCTTGCGGGACAGAGCGGCCCTAGGCGGGGAGGTCGGGCCGGAGCAGCTCGGTGGCGATCCGCCGGCGCGTGTCGGAGAGCGGGGCCGGGCGGCGGGTGGCCCGGCTCATGAAGACGCAGACGGCCTCGGAGGTCGCGGCCAGGAGCCCGCCATCGCCTTCCAGCACCTGGGCAAGGCCGATGGAGCTGCGGCCGACATGCCGGACCCAGGTGCCGGTCCGGACCCGGCCGGGGTAATGCAGCTCGGCCTTGAACTCGATCACCAGCTTCGCCACCACGAAATAGCCGTCGCCGGTCTCGTCCTCGCCGAAGCGGGTGCGGAACAGGTTCACGCGGCCGCTCTCGCACAGCACGGAGAAGACCGAGTTGTTGACGTGGCGGTTGATGTCCAGGTCCGCGTAGCGGAGCACATCCTCCACCCAGGTGAGGCGCGGATCGGCGTGAAGGGCCGCAAGATCCATCTCAGGCAACCGGCTCGACTCCGCACCATTCGGCGACAAACAGCGCCATCGTCGTGGTGATCCGCTTCAGGGAGGACAGGCTCACGGCCTCGTCGAAGCCGTGGATGTTGCGGCTCGTCGGGCCGTAGCAGAGCGCCGGAATCCGGTCGTAGAGGGCATAGACCCGGGTATCGAGATAGCCCGCCGTCATGAAGCTTTCGAGCTCCCGGCCGGTCGCGGCCTTGTGCGCACCGCCCAGCACCGCCTCGGCCTCCGAGCCCTCCTCCAGCACATAGCCTTCGGCGAAGAAGCCGTTGAAGCTGACGCGCGGCGGGTTGTTGGCCAGAAAGGAATCCTTGCGCGAAAACGCCCGCACGGCGTCCTCGATCTCGCGCGCGGCCGCATCGGCCGAGGTGCCGGGATAGACCGAGATGCGGCAGGAGAGCCGGCACCAGGCCGGGACCGACGAGGCCCAGTCGCCGCCCTCGATCTTGCCGATGTTCAGGTTGATCGGGTGGTCCTCTGTCTCGAAATGCGGCCGCCCTGCCTTGTCGGCGTTCCAGCGCGCTTCGATTTCGCGCAGCGCGCCGACGACCCGGTAGGCGGCGTCGATCGCGTTCTGGCCCGTGCCCATCTCACGGACATGGACGGGCATTCCCCGCACCTCGATCTCGAACCAGAGGACGCCCGTATTGGCGCGGACGAGCTTCTCGTCCTCGGGCTCGGGGATCAGCACCGCGTCGGCCTTGTAGCCGCGCAGATGCGTCATCAGCGCGCCGTTGCCGGTCGATTCCTCCTCGACCACCGATTGCACCGTGACGGTCGCGGCGGGCTGCAGGCCGATGCGGCGCAGCGCGTCGAGGCAGGCGAGGTTCGCCGCATGCCCGGCCTTCATGTCGGCGCCGCCGCGCCCGTACAGCCAGTCGCCCTCGATCGTCGGCTCGAAGGCCGGATGGGTCCACATGTCGTCCGGCCCGGCCGGCACGACGTCCACATGCGCCTGCAGGATCAGCGAGCGCCCCGTCTCCTCCCGCGGCCGGTGGATGCCGACCACGATCGGGGCCTCCGAATGCTCGGCCGAGAACTTGGAGCCGCCCGGATGCGCCTCGATCGCGGCGCGATCCATGAGGAAGCGGTCCGTGGCGAGGCCGCGATCCCGAAAAGCCCGAAACACGAAATCCTGGATCGCCTGCTCCTCGCCCCGCACAGAGCGAAAACGCATCAGCGCCTGGGTGTAGGCGACCTGCTCGGCAAAACCCGCCTCGACGGAGGCGACGATGCGGTCCCGTAACGCGGGGTCGAGCGCCACGAGGTCAGGCCCCCTGCCGGAGCGGCTTCAGGGCATTGGTCCAACGCAGCAGTTCGTCGAGCATGACGGCTGCGGAATCGCGGTGGATGTCGGTTGCCGCGAACGCGCCGGTCGCCTTGTCCAGGTGCTGCGCCACCATCGGGATCAGCACGGTCTCGAGGACCGGCACCATCTTCAGCGTGGTGAGCGTCAGCTTCTCGCTCTGCACGGCCCGCATGCCGCCCGAGATGCCGCCATAGCTGACAAAGGCGGCCGGTTTGTAGTTCCACTCGAGGTACAGGTAGTTGAGGGCGTTCACGAGCGAGGGCGGCGGGCCGAAATTGTATTCGGGCGTCACGAACACGAAGGCATCCGCCGCCTTCACGCTGGCCGACCAGCGCTTCGTGTGCTCGTGCTCGTATTGCTGCAGCCGGGGATGCTTCGGCTCGTCGTAGATCGGCAGCTTCATGTCCACCAGATCGACGAGTTCGACCTCGAACCCGGCATGCTCCCGCGCCACGCCGTTGAACCACTCGCCGACGGATTTGCCCACGCGGC
>JAQGJZ010000272.1 GCA_028290385.1 Enterovirga sp. | reverse complement strand
CGGTGCCCGCGCCCGCGTCGCGCTGACCGGCCTGACGGTCGCCGAGAACTTCCGCGACCAGGGCCAGGACGTGCTGTTCTTCGTGGACAACATCTTCCGCTTCACGCAGGCGGGCTCGGAAATGTCGGCTCTCCTCGGCCGCATTCCGTCGGCGGTCGGCTATCAGCCGACGCTCGCGACCGACATGGGCAACCTGCAGGAGCGCATCACGACGACGACCAAGGGCTCGATCACGTCCGTGCAGGCGATCTACGTGCCGGCCGACGACCTGACCGACCCGGCGCCCGCGACCTCGTTCGCCCACCTCGACGCCACGACCGTGCTGTCGCGCTCCATCGCCGAGAAGGGTATCTACCCGGCCGTCGATCCGCTCGACTCCACCTCGCGCATGCTGTCCGCCAGCATCCTGGGCGAGGAGCACTACAACGTTGCCCGTCAGGTGCAGCAGGTGCTCCAGCGCTACAAGGCGCTGCAGGACCTCATCGCGATCCTGGGCATGGACGAGCTGTCCGAAGAGGACAAGCTGTCGGTGGCGCGCGCCCGCAAGATCGAGCGCTTCCTGTCGCAGCCGTTCTTCGTGGCCGAGGTGGTCACCGGCTCGCCGGGCAAGCTCGTCGCGCTCGAAGACACGATCAAGGGCTTCAAGGGCCTGGTCGAGGGCAAGTACGACCACCTCCCGGAGGCGGCCTTCTACATGGTCGGCACCATCGACGAGGCGATCGAGAAGGCGCAGCGCCTCGCGGCTAGCGCCTGACATCAGCCTGCCATCTGGGTCGCGCCGCAGGCGCGATCCGGGGTCGACGATCCAGTCGACGTGACGGGAGCATGACCGTAGGATCCGCTTCGGACCTGCGGTCGGCCCCGGAATGACACGGAAGTTTGAATGGCCACCATGCATTTCGAGCTCGTTTCGCCCGAGCGCATCCTCTTCTCCGGTGACGTCCAGGCGGTTCTCCTGCCCGCGACCGAAGGCGACATGACCGTCATGTCGGGCCACGCGCCGGCGATCACGACGCTGAAGGCCGGGTTCGTCGTCGCGACGGATCACAAGAACCACGGCGAACGCGTGCTGGTGCGCGGCGGCTTCGCCGAGATCAACGCCTCAGGCGTGATCGTACTCGCCGAACGGGCGACCCCGGTCGAAGAGCTGACTCCGGAGAAGATCGATCGCGAGATCACCGAGCTCCAGACACGCCGCGACGCCAGCGACGACCACGCGACCCGGCGCGGCTACGACGACATGATCGGGCAGCTCAACGAGGCGCGGGCCGCCCTGAACTTCTGAGCCGAGACTAGCTGCCCCTTCGCAGCCGATGAGCGCCTCCGAGCCGCTCATCCTGACTCTGGCCTTTGACGGCGCGACCTTCGCCCGTCTCGACGCGCTCCGGCGGCAATATTTCCCGCCCGAGCGAAACCAGGTTCCCGCCCACCTCACCCTGTTCCACGCCCTGCCGGGCGAGAGCGGGCTCCAGATCCGGCGCGAGCTCGCGGATATCTGCCGGCGGCAGCCGCCCTTCTCCCTCCAGGCGACCGGCCTGAGGTCACTCGGCTACGGCGTCGCGATCGCCTTTTCCTCCCCCGAGCTCGTTCAGCTGCGCCAAACGCTCGCCCGCGAATGGCGCGATTGGCTCACGGCGCAGGATTCGGCCAAGATCGCCCCGCACGTGACCGTCCAGAACAAGGTCGGGGCCGACGTGGCGCGGGCGACGCTGCGTGCGTTGGAGGCGGAGTTTCGGCCATTCACGGCCGGGGCCGAAGGCCTGACGCTCTGGCGCTATCTCGGCGGCCCCTGGCGCCTCGAGAAGACGTTCCGCTTCGGCGGCTGAAGCGGCCTACTCGAGCGCGTAATCGACGGGTGCCGCGGGGCTCGGGATGTCGGTATCGCCGAGCGCTTCCCTAAGGCTGATCTCGATCGTCCTGCACATCGCCGACAGGGGCAGGTCATTCGGCTGCAGCCCGAAGGGCTCCTCGATCTCGTCCCCCAGCGCGTCCAGGCCGAAGAACGTATAGGACACGAGGCCGACGACGAGCGGCGTCGCGAGGCCGACCGTGTCGACCAGCCCGAACGGCAAGAGAAAGCAGTAGAGATACGCGGTCCGGTGGAGCAGGAGCGTGTAGGAGAACGGGATCGGGGTTGTCCGGATCCGCTCGCAGCCCGCCAGCACCCCATCCAAGCTGTGCAGGCTCGCGTCCAGGGCGAGCACGATCGGATCGGCGATGAACCCTCGCCGGATGCAAGCCTGCAGATCGGCGCCGAGGCTGCGCACGATCGCCTGCGGCCGGTTGCGCGAGGCGAGAATGCCCGCCGCCACCTCCTCGCCGAGAACCCGCACCAGATCCGCCCGTGGATCGGTGTCCCGCAGGTGGTGCCTCAGCGCATGCGCGAAGCCCATGGTCTTGCCGATCATCTGCCGGCGAAGCGCGTCGAGTTCGGGCGTCGTGTCCCGGCCGATGAGGGTGGTGACCTGCCGCGCCAGGGTGCGGCTCGTGATCACCAGCTCGCCCCAGAGCTTCCTGCCTTCCCAGAAGCGGTCGTAGGCGGCGCCGTTGCGGAAGCCGAGAAAGATGGAGAGGGCGAGCCCGATGATCGTGAACGGCGTCGCCGTGAAGGTGAGGTCGTGCGCGAAGAACACGCCGTGAGACCAAGCCACGATCGCGGCGAGCGCCATGGTGGCCAGGATCTTGGGCGCGATCT
The DNA here is from genome assembly GCA_028290385.1 of Enterovirga sp. Taxonomy (GTDB): domain Bacteria; phylum Pseudomonadota; class Alphaproteobacteria; order Rhizobiales; family Beijerinckiaceae; genus Enterovirga. Next base: position 20,419 of record JAQGJZ010000272.1, on the reverse strand, counting down.
TGGGCACGATCGAGCCGCGCACGACGAAGAACAGGCGCCACCCCGACGGACGCTCGCGCACGATCACGGGCGATACTCCCTTCGCCAAGCCGCCGTTCGCGGCTCTCGCTAAGCCAACGTGAACTCGAGCAGGATGGTCCGCTGAAGCGCGGAGAAGTTGTCGTCCGAGATCAAACTGACGACGAGTTCGCGGGATGCCGGATCGCGGTGGAGCGCCATCCCCTCCATGTTGTCGATCTCGTAGCTGCGGTCTGCTTCGAACACGATCTCGCCGTCGACGGTCGCGCCCGGCCGGAAGGCGTCCGGAGCTAGCCGCCGGATGCGGCAGGCCACGCCGCTCACCAGCCTGAAGCGCCGCTCCAGCAGCAGCGCCTCGCCGGAAGGCAGCAAGGCGAGATCCGTGATGTCGAAGCCAAGCGGGCGCGCCACCTCGAAGGCGAAGGGCTCCGGGCCGCCCAGAACCCACCCGGTCGTCGGCTCGCCGTCTCCGGCCTTGGCCCGCTCGGCGATCGCCACGATGCGCCCGGCGAGCGGGTGATGGCGCGGCGCGACCGCAAGCGCCTCCAGGCCCTCGTTGAAGGGCAGGCCCTTCACGGCGGGCGGCACCGGGACACTCACGCCCCGCGCCCGCACTCCGTCGCGGGCCCAGGCGAAGCGCCGGATCTCGTGCACGCGCTCGAACGACACGAAGGCCGCGCCATCCGCCATGGCAAGCGACTCGGAATCCCAGGCCTTGCCCCGCCGCAGGGCGGCGCCCGTCTCGTCGAGCATGGGCGCGACGGCTGCATCCGCGAGGCCGGCAAGATGCCCGTCCTGCGTCAGGGCGCGGGCGGTGAGCCATTCCGCCCTGTCCGACACGGCGACAATCTCTGTTCCGTCGGCTGAGCGCCACAAGCCGGACCAGCCCCCGAACTCGGGACTGTCGGAGGACAGGACGAGGCCCGAACGAAAGCGAAGCTGTCCGAAGGTCGTTCGCTCGGGCTCCCCGGGCAGCAGCGCCGGAATGGGCCTCGCGGCGATCACGATCGGCCCTTCGCCCGCCGGGAGCCCGGGCTCGGCCCGCAGCCGCGACAGGCCCGCAAGGCCCGCGGCGGCCGCGCCGCCCAGGCCGAAGCCGAGCGCGGCGCGTCGCGAGAGCCTCAAGCGGCCTGTCGCGAACGGCCGTTCCGGGTAGGCCCGGCGGGCGAGGTCTCGTCGAAGAGCTCCGCCAGCTTCTCCGTCATGGCTCCGCCGAGCTCTTCGGCGTCCACGATGGTCACGGCCCGGCGATAGTAGCGGGTCACGTCGTGTCCGATCCCGATGGCGATCAGCTCGACCGGAGATCGGGTCTCGATCTCCTCGATCATGAAGCGCAGGTGCCGCTCGAGATAGTTCCCGGGATTGACCGAGAGGGTGGAGTCGTCGACCGGCGCGCCATCCGAGATCACCATCATGATCCGGCGTTGCTCTGGCCGGGCGAGCAGGCGCTTGTGGGCCCAATCCAGCGCCTCGCCGTCGATGTTCTCCTTCAGGAGGCCCTCGCGCATCATCAGGCCGAGGTTCTTGCGCGCCCGGCGCCAGGGTGCATCGGCCGACTTGTAGATGATGTGACGGAGGTCGTTCAGGCGGCCCGGATTGGCAGGCTTGCCGGCCTGCAGCCAGGATTCGCGCGACTGCCCGCCCTTCCAGGCGCGCGTCGTAAAGCCGAGGATCTCGACCTTGACGCCGCAGCGCTCGAGCGTGCGGGCGAGGATGTCGGCACAGGTCGCCGCGACCGTGATCGGCCGCCCGCGCATCGAGCCCGAATTGTCGATGAGCAGCGACACCACGGTGTCGCGGAATTGCGTGTCCTTCTCGTGCTTGAACGAGAGCGGCTGATGCGGATCGATGATCACCCGCACGAGGCGCGCCGGATCGAGGATCCCCTCCTCGAGGTCGAAGTCCCAGGATCGGTTCTGCTGCGCCATCAGGCGGCGCTGCAGCCGGTTGGCGAGCCGGCCGACGACGCCCTGCAGATGCGAGAGCTGCTTGTCGAGGTAGCTTCGCAGGCGCGCCAGCTCCTCCGGATCGCAGAGCTCCTCCGCCTCCACCATCTCGTCGAACTTGGTCGAGAAGGCCTTGTACTCGGGCCCGCGGCTTTCGTTCATGCGGCCCGGCGGGGGCCGCCGGGATTCGGACGACGCCTCGCTGTCGGTCTCCTCCGACTCGTCCGGAAATTCGCCCGATGGCGCGTCCGCGGCCTCCATGGCGCCGTCTTCGAGCTCGTCGGCGGCGTCGTCCTGAAGCTCCACCTCGGCCCGTTCGCCCTGGCGCTGCTCCTCCGCCTCGCCTTCGCCGCCCTGCTCGTCGCTTTCGGCCTCGCCGTCCTCCTCCTCGTCCTGCTCGTCACGGTCGAGCGCGCTCTCGTCGGACATGTCGAGGGAGCTGAGGAGGTCGCGTACGGACCGCGCGAAGCTGCGCTGGTTGTCGATGTTCTTGAGCAGCCCGTCGAGGTCGCGCCCCGCCTTCTGCTCGACATGGTCGCGCCACAGCTCGACGAGCTTGACTGCGGCCTCCGGTGGCTTCCGCCCGGTCAACCGCTCGCGCACCATCAGGGCGACCGCATCTTCGAGCGGGGCATCGGCGCGATCCGTGATTTCCTCGTACTTGCCGCCGCGGTGATACCGGTCCTCGATCATCGCCGAAAGGTTGTCCGCAACCCCCGCCATACGGCGCGCACCGATCGCCTCGACGCGGGCCTGTTCGACGGCATCGAACATGGCGCGCGCGGCCTGGCCCTGCGGCGCGTGGCGGCGGTGCACGGCCGCATCGTGGCAGGCGAGCCGGAGCGCCATGGAATCGGCATGGCCGCGCACGATGGCCACATCCTCGGGCGAGAGCTTGCGAGGGGGCTCCGGCAGGCGAGCCTTGCCGCTCGTCAGGATCGGCCGGTCCGACGCGTAGGTCACCTCCAGATCGGGCTGGCGCGCGAGCGCCCGCATGGCCCCCGCGATGGAGCGCTTGATCGGCTCGTTCGGCGCTTCCTTGCGGTCGCCCGGCTTGCGGTTGGAGATGGACATCAGCAGTGCTTCCCGCCCGACGCGACGGGCGCCTCGTAAGTGAACGGGCGTTCGAGGACGTCGTCCCAGCCGTAAGGGCATTCGGCAGGGAAGCTATCCCTCGGCGGGTTCGTCTCCGACGACGCAGCCAGGCGGGCCTTCCTGTAGGCTCGCGTCAGGGCTTCGGAGCGACGGGACTTCAGTCCGGGATTGTCGCCCAGAACGTCGGCATAGTCCGCGCGTTGCGCCGCGATCGAGTTGTCCCAGCTCCGGCTTCTCCGCTCCGGCTGGTGATCCCATTTGAGCATGTGGGCGAGGATGATCTCGAGGGCGCTCTGCAGCTTGGAAAACTCGCTCTTGCCCACGTCGCTCAGTTCCTCGGCGATGTTCTCCGCATCGATCTCACCGAGCCGGCCGGCGCGCAGCAGCGCGACCTGCTCCTGCACCCAGGTGTAGAGATCCTCGCCGTGCCGGGTCGACATCCGCCCCGGCACTTCGGGCCTGTTCCTGACCGCGGGCTGGCTCATGGACGCCTCCGTTGCCGAGCCCCGAGCATAGCAGATCCACGCCCCGAGCGGAGCCGCTCAGCTCAGCGCCACGTTGACGGCGCTCTCCGGCAGCTCCTTGCCGAAGCAGCGCTGGTAGAATTCGGCGACCAGGGTCCGCTCGAGCTCGTCGCACTTGTTCAGGAACGTCACCCGGAACGAGAATCCGACGTCGCCGAAAATCTCGGCGTTCTCGGCCCAGGTGATCACGGTACGGGGCGACATCACGGTCGAAAGATCGCCGTTGATGAAGGCGTTCCGGGTGAGGTCCGCCACGCGCACCATCTTGCCCACGATGTCCCGGCCCTCGGGCGTGCGGTAGTGCTGCGCCTTCGAGAGGACGATCTCGACCTCCTCGTCGTGCGGCAGGTAGTTCAGCGTCGTCACGATGGACCAGCGGTCCATCTGCGCCTGGTTGATCTGCTGCGTGCCGTGATAGAGACCCGTCGTGTCGCCGAGGCCGATCGTGTTCGCGGTCGCGAACAGCCGGAACGCGGGGTGGGGGCGAATAACCCGGCTCTGGTCGAGCAGCGTCAGGCGGCCGGAGGATTCGAGCACGCGCTGGATCACGAACATCACGTCCGGGCGTCCGGCATCGTACTCGTCAAACACGAGCGCGACGTTGTTCTGGTAGGCCCAGGGCAGGATCCCGTCCCGGAACTCGGTCACCTGCTTGCCGTCCTTCAGCACGATCGCGTCCTTGCCGACGAGGTCGATGCGCGAGACGTGGCTGTCGAGGTTGATGCGCACGCAGGGCCAGTTGAGCCGCGCCGCGACCTGCTCGATGTGGGTCGACTTACCCGTGCCGTGATAGCCCGTGACGATGACCCGGCGGTTGCGCGCGAAGCCGGCGAGGATGGCCAGCGTGGTCGGCGGGTCGAACAGGTAGTCCGGATCGGTGTCCGGCACATGCTCTTCCGGCCGGGAATAGGCCGGGACCTCCAGGTCGGAATCGATCCCGAAAACCTGCCGGACGGACACCTTCATGTCCGGCATGCCAGGCGCTGTGTTGTCAGTGGCGAGCATCGAGAAGCCTCTTCGGCGGCGGCCCGTCAGGAGCCCTGCCGCATCCTTGCAGCGATCGGGTGAGGTGACCTGGATAGCCCTGTCCTTAGCGGGGCCTCAGGACGGGCGCAATTTGCCGATGCGCTAAAGTCGGGTGCATGACGGTCAACACAGGCCGGCCGCCTTCAACGTGTCGTGGGCCCGGATGATGTCCCGCAACCTGGGCTCGTAGGAGCGGTCCCCCCCATGCGCATCGGGATGGAAGCGCTTCACCAGCGTCTTGTACTGCGCCTTGATCTCGACCGCGCCGGCATTCTCGTCGAGGCCGAGCGTTTCCAGCGCCTGCATGACGGGACCCGGGCGGCGCGGCTTGGGCGGCTCAGCCGTCGGCCGCGCGCCGTCGAACCCGCCCGAACGCATCACGCCGAGCGGATCGAGATAATCGAACTCGTCCACGTTGGCTGCGCCGTCGCGGCGCCGGTGGCCGCCGCCCGCGCCCATGTTCCAGGTCGGACGGTGACCGACCATGGCCTCCTTCTGGTAGGCCTGGACGTCCTCGTCGGACATGCCGTTGAAGTAGTTGTAGGCCGCGTTGTACTCGCGCACGTGCGACAGGCAGAAGCGCCAGTACTGGCCCTCCCGTCCCCTGCCCTTCGGGGCGCGGTGTGCGCCCGGCTCCGAGCAGCCCGCGCGCTCACAGGTCGGCGCGTCGCGGCGCGGCTCCTTGCAGCGCGGCTTGATGCGAACCTTGTCGAAGAGCGGTGAGTTGAGACCCATATCAAACCGATTATTGACGGGGCGCGGCGAAGCGGCAAGCCGCCGAAGCGGCGCACCGGCAAAGGAAGTGCAAACGTGTCCCTAAAGGATCGGATCGCCGAAATCGTGACCAGAGAGCTCCGGCCGTCGGAACTCAGGGTCGACGACGAGTCGCATCTCCATGCCGGACATTCCGGCTCCCGGGAAGGCGGCGAGACTCATTTCAGGATTGATGTCGTATCGGAGGCCTTTGCGGGCAAGAGCCGGGTCGCCCGCCACCGCATGGTCAACGATCTCCTGGCCGATGCGTTCGGCCGCGACGGCCTGCACGCCCTCGCGATCCGGGCGAAAGCGCCCGGCGAATAGGCCTGCGCGCCGCTTACCGGCGTTCCCGGGGCGACAGCAGATAGATGGCGAGCGTCAGACCGAGCACGAGGCCGAAGCCCGTGAAGAGCCGGCCATAGATGTCGCCCGGAACGACCTCGGCGAGTTGGGCCGCCCTGACGTAATGTCCTGAGAGCCACTGGCCGAGCGCCGCCCCGCCCATGAAGACGAGGTTCATGATGGTGACGCCCTGCCCGAGGAGGTGGGCCGGCATGAAGGAGCGCGCATGCGCCATGACCATGGCGAAGGGCGCCCCGAAACAGGCGACGAGGAGCAGGAGCGGCAGGGCGAGCGCGGCGGAGCTGGCGCCGACCAGTCCGAGTGCCAGCCACGCGACCGTCGTCACGGCGACACCCCAGGCGGCCGCGTACTTGGCGTTGCGGAGCACCCGGTTCAGGGGCGCGTAGAGCAGCGCGCCGGCCGCGATGGCGAGGCCCATCGCGGTTGCGCTGAGACTGAGGCCTGCACCGGCGAAGCCGTGCACGCCCTCGAGATAGGGCACGATCCAGAGGCCGCGTGTCGCGATCACGCAGGCATAGCTGACGAGCGCCAGCGGGAAGAGCGGCCAGAGCGCCCGGATTCCGAGGATCTGCCGCGCTCCGGCGATCGGCGAGATCGCGCCGCCGGGCGGGGCCTCGGCCCGCGGCGGGTCGCGCAGCGCCACTGCCCCGTAGGCGAGGCTCGCCGCCGTGATGCCGGCGATCCCAAGCAGGGTCGGGCGCCAGCCGAATGTCCCCACGGCTAGGGCAAGGGGCATCCCGCTCAGCGGATCGCCGAGCGAGCCGAGGCCGATAAGGAGGGACGACATCGTCGCAAACCGCGCCGGCGGATAGGTCCGGGCGATCAGGTAGAACCCCGCCATCAGGACCGGCGCGCAGCCGGCTCCGACCAGCGCCATTGCGGCGATGCCTTGTGCCAGGCCCGAGGCGAGCGCGAGGAGCACGCCGCCGACCACGGCCGCCGACATGCCGAAGGCGAGCGTCCGGCGCGGGCCGAAGCGGTCGAGGGCGAGCCCGACGGGCACCTGGGCCAACGCAAACGCCAGAAGGTACGCGGCCTGCAGGCTGGCGAGTCCGGCCGCATCGAGGCCGAGGTCGCGCGACAGGTCGCCCGCGACCACGGCCAGAAAGGCGCGGTAGAACTGGCTCAGCAGGTAGGGGAAGAGAAGGGCGAGAAACACGCGCGCAGGCCCGCCGACCCGCCAGGCCGGGTCGGCCGCTGGCTAACATCTGGGCAGCTGCCCGTCGACGCTGGCGCTACCCGCCCCGCGCCCTGCTGGGCTGGCGCCAACGGGCGTAGCCGGTCGACACGAGCTTCGATACCGCAATCCCGTCCGCGACCGAGACGGCCAGGGCCTGCCTGACGTCCCCGCCCGTCAGCTTGAGATAGGCGTCCACCGCCGCCGCGACCTCGCGGTCGGGCTCGCGCGGTTCATCCCCCGCACCAAGAGCTGAATCCCGCCGGAGCTTGGCCATTCCATCTGCCTTGAATCGCTATGTTCCTATTCTGTTCTCACAAGGTGAGGAGTCAATGCGGTGCGTCGGGCGCAGCCGGAGATCCGCCATCTGAACCCCGAAGCCCGCCGCTCGTTCTTCGCCGAGTATGAGCGTACCAGGCACCCCGACGATGGCCGACCTGCCGGTCGGTCTCGACACCCCACCGATGGAGGCGCGCTCCGTCGAGGAGCTGCCGACCGGCCAGGGATGGCAGTTCGAGCCCAAGTGGGACGGCTTTCGCTGCCTCGCCTTCAAGGCGGGCGACGAGGTCGAGCTCAGGGCGAAATCCGGAAAACCGCTCGGGCGGTACTTTCCGGAGGTCGTGCAGGCGCTCCGGGCTCTGGCGCCCTCCTGCTTCGTGATCGACGGCGAACTCGCAATCCCGCAGGGCGACACGCTCGATTTCGACGCCCTGCAACTGCGGCTGCACCCGGCCGAGAGCCGCATCCAGAAGCTCGCGCGGGAGACGCCGGCGCGGCTTATCCTGTTCGACATCCTCCTCACGCCCGCGGGGCGCGACCTGCGCGAGGCCCCGCTCGCAGAGCGCCGGCCGGCGCTGGAGGCGTTCTGGGGATCCTTGGATCCGGGGAGCCTGTTGCGCCTCTCGCCCTTCACGCGCGACCGCGCGGAGGCGGAGGGCTGGCTCGCCAAGGTCGGCGGCGCGCTCGACGGCGTCGTGGCGAAGCGCGTGGACGGACGCTACGAGGCGGGCGAGCGCGCCATGCTGAAGATCAAGCGGATGCGCACGGCCGATTGCGTGGTCGGAGGCTTCCGCTACGAGACCAAGCGCCAGGTGGTCGGCTCACTCCTGCTGGGCGTCTACGACGAGGCGGGCCGGCTCGACCATGTCGGCTTCACGTCCGGCATCGCGGATGCCGAGAAACCCGCCCTGACGAAGCGGCTGGAAGCGCTGATCGAGCCACCTGGCTTCACGGGCGACGCGCCGGGGGGCCCGAGCCGCTGGGCCAACGCGCGCAGCACCCAATGGCAGCCGCTGCGGCCGGAGCTTGTCGCGGAGGTGCGCTACGACCACGTGACGGGCGGACGCTTCCGGCACGGCACGCGCTTCCTGCGCTGGCGGCCGGACAAGGCGCCCGGCCAATGCACGTTCGCGCAGATGGAGGCCGAGGCCCGGCCAAGCCGGATCATCGCGGCCGTGACGGAGGGCTGAGATGGCGAGCGTGAAGGACGAGGTGGAGGTCGAGGGCGTCCGTCTGACGAGCCCCGACAAGGTGCTCTATCCCGAACAGGGCATCACCAAGCGCGAGTTGGCCGCGTATTATCTCGCGGTCGCGGGCGTGATGCTGCCGCATGTGGCGCGCCGGCCGATCACGCTCGTGCGCTGCCCGACCGGCCGGGCCAAGAAGTGCTTCTACCAGCGCCATGCGGGCTCCGGCGTCCCGTCGGAGCTGAAAGAGGTCGCGATCGAGGGTTTTGACGAGCCATACCTGTACCTGGAGGACGCCCGCGGCCTCGTCGCGCTCGTGCAGATGGGCGTGCTCGAGATGCATCCCTGGAACTCGCATGTCGACAAGCCGCACAAGCCCGACCAGGTGATCTTCGACCTCGACCCCGGCGAGGGGCTCGCGTTCACGGATGTCGTAGCGGCCGCGCACGAGCTGCGGGCGCATCTCGACGGGATCGGGCTCCGGAGCATGCCCAAGACGACCGGCGGCAAGGGCCTGCACCTCGTCGTCCCGATCGAACGCCGCTATGCCTGGCGCGACGTGAAAACCTTCGCCAAGGCCGTGGGTGATGCGCTGTCGAAGGCGGCCCCGGACCGCTACCTGACGAAGCAATCCATCGCCGAGCGCCGCGGGCGCATCTACATCGACTACCTGCGCAACGACCCGACCTCGACCGCGGTCGCGCCCTATTCCACGCGATCTCGCGAAGGGGCGCCGGTGTCGGTCCCGCTCACCTGGGACGAGGTCGTGCCGGAGCTCGACCCGCAGGCGTTCACGGTGCGGACCGTGCCGGCGCGGGTGGCCGGCCTGAAGGCCGATCCCTGGGCGGAGACCGCCGGGCTGAAGCAGGGCCTCCCGCAGCTCTGACCGGTCGTTCCGGACGGTCTCGCGCCCGGCGAGCCCCGAAAGACAACCTCACGCGATGAGGATCGCCCGGAAATCGTTGACGTTGGTCAGCGTCGGGCCGGTGACGACCTGATCGCCCAGGGCCTCGAAGAAGCCGTGCCCGTCGTTGCGGGCGAGGCTGTCGGCGATGCGGATGCCCTGTTCGAGCGCGCGGGCGAGCGAGTCCGGCCCGAGATAGGCGCCCGCCACCTCCTCGGCCCCGTCGACGCCGTCCGTGTCGCCGGCGAGCGCGTGGATACCGGGCTGGCCGGCGAGCCCCGCCCCGAGGCCGAGCAGGAACTCGACGTTGCGCCCTCCCCGGCCGTCGCCGCGGATCGTGACCGTGGTCTCGCCCCCTGAGAGCAGCACGCAGGGGGGCGCAAAAGGCTGCCCGCGCCGGGCGACCTGGAGGGCGATCCCGGCCATGACCTTGCCGACGTCGCGGGACTCGCCTTCAATCGCGTCACCCAGAATGTGGGCCAGGAGGCCGGCCTCGCGGGCGGCCGTGGCAGCCGCTTCCAGCGCCATCTGCGGCGTCGCGATGAGGCGGAAATACACCCGGGCGAGGCGGGGCTCGCCCGGCTTCACGGTTTCGCCGCCCCCGCTCTGCAGGAGCGCGCGGGCCGCCGCCGGGATCTCGACCCCGTAGCGCGCCAGGATGGCTAGGGCGTCGGCGCAGGTCGTGGGATCAGGCACCGTCGGGCCGGACGCGATGGTGGCCGGCTCGTCGCCCGGCACGTCGGAAATCGCGAGCGTGACCACCCGCGCCGGATGGCAGGCGGCCGCGAGCCGCCCGCCCTTGATGGCGGACAGATGCCGGCGGACGGTGTTCATCTCGCTGATCGTCGCGCCCGAGCGCAGCAGCGCGCGGTTGATCGCCTGCTTGTCGGAGAGCGTCAGGCCCTCCGCCGGCAGTGCAAGCAACGCCGAGCCGCCCCCCGAGATCAGGCAGATGACGAGATCGTCGGCCGTGAGGCCGCGGACGAGGTCCAGCATGCGGCGGGCGGCGCGCTCCCCCGCCTCATCCGGCACGGGATGCGAGGCCTCGACGATCTCGACACCGCGCGTCGGAACCGCATGGCCGTAGCGGGTCACGACGAGGCCTGAGAGCTCGCCCGGCCAATGCGCTTCGAGCGCCCGGGCCATCTCGGCCGAGGCCTTGCCGGCCCCGATCACGAGCGTGCGCCCACGCGGCGGTTCGGGGAGATGCCGGGCGATCACCCGCGCCGGCTGCGCCGACGCGACCGCGGCTTCGAAGAGGCGCATCAGCAGCGCCTTCGGGTTCTGCGTCATGGCTCCGCCCATCGCCTGTCCTCGCGCCCGCTCCTTTGCCCTGCCGAAAGACGCGAGCGGGGGCAAGAAGCGGCTGGCGCGAGCCGACCCGCGGGCGGTACATGGGCGGATCGCCGCATCAGACGGCCGGTATTGGAGTGAACGCATGCTGTCCGACGCGACCCGCGCCAAGTTGAAGACGGTCTCCGTCGCGACGCTGACCACGGCGCTGTTCAAGCGCGGGCTGCGCAACCAGTTCATGCAGGACGTGCATCCGCTGAACCCGGCCGGGACCCCGATGGTCGGCGAAGCTTTTACGCTACGCTACATGCCGGCCCGCGAGGACCTGAACCCGATCTCCGTCTTCCAGGACCGGTCGCACCCGCAGCGCAAGGCCGTGGAGGAATGCCCGCCGGGCGCGGTGTTCGTGATCGACAGCCGCGGCGACGCGCGCGCCGCGTCGGCGGGCGGCATCCTGGTGACCCGTCTCATGATGCGCGGGGTTGCGGGCATCGTCACCGATGGCGGGTTCCGCGACTCCCCCGAAATCGCCGGGCTCGCGATCCCCGCCTACCACCGCCGCCCTGCCCCGCCGACCAACCTCACCCGCCTGCAGGCGATCGAGATCAACGTGCCGGTCGGCTGCGGCGAGGCACCTGTCTTTCCCGGCGACGTGATCGTCGGCGACGCCGAGGGCGTGGTCGTCCTGCCGCGCCATCTGGCGGACGAGCTCGCGGACGAGGCCGTCGAGATGACCGCATTCGAGGATTTCGTGACGGAGGAGGTCGGCAAGGGCCGCTCCATCCTCGGCCTGTACCCACCGACCGATCCCGAGACGCCGGACCAGTTCGCGGCATGGCGCAAGGCAAACGGCCGCTGACGCTGGACGGCTCGGCCTCGACCCCCTAGGCCTTCGGCAACAGACGTCCTCACCGCTCCGCAACGAGAGCGGGAGGGCCACGGGAGGATGCCAGCATGACGCGCCGCCGCTCCGCCGAGGAACTGCGCAGCCAGCGCTGGTTCGCGCCGCAGGATCTGCGTTCGTTCGGGCATCGCTCCCGCATGCTGCAGATGGGCTATTCGACCGCTGACTTCGTCGGAAAGCCGGTCGTCGCGATCATCAACACCTGGAGCGACCTGCAGCAGTGCCACCAGCACTTCAAGGCGCGGGTGGAGGAGGTGAAGCGCGGAATCTGGCAGGCCGGCGGCTTCCCGGTCGAACTCCCGGCGCTCTCCCTGTCGGAGAGCTTCGTGAAGCCGACGACTATGCTTTACCGCAACCTGCTCGCGCTCGAGGTGGAGGAGCTGCTGCGCCAGCACCCCGTCGATGGCGCGGTGCTGATGGGCGGCTGCGACAAGACTACCCCGGCCACCATCATGGGGGCGATCAGCGTCGACCTTCCCGTGATCTTCATGCCGGCCGGCCCGATGATGCGCGGCCATTTCGGCGGGCAGATCGTCGGCTCGGGCTCCGATGTCTGGAAATACTGGGCCGAGAAGGAAGCCGGCACCATCACCAACCAGCAATGGAACGACATGGAGGCCGGCATCGCCCGCTCGGCCGGCACCTGCATGACGATGGGCACGGCCTCCACCATGACCATCATCGCGGAGGCGCTTGGCCTCACCTTGCCCGGCGCGACCTCCATCCCGGCCGCCGACGCCGCCCACCCGCGCATGGCGACGGAATGCGGCCGGCGCATCGTCGACATGATCTGGGAGGACCTCAAGCCGTCGGCGATGCTGGACCGGCGCTCGTTCGAGAACGCCCTGGTGGTCCACAACGCGCTTGCGGGCTCGACCAACGCGATGATCCACCTGGTGGCCATGGGACGGCGCGCCGGCGTGGAGATCGATCTGCGCGACTTCGACGCGTTCGCGGGCCGGGTGCCGGTGATCGCGAACCTCCGCCCCTCGGGCGCCTGGCTGATGGAGGATTTTCACATCGCGGGCGGCACGCGCGCTTTATTCAAGCGACTGGAGGGCATGCTGCACCTCGATGCGCGCACGGTTGCGGGCAGCTTCGGCGAGGGGTTTGCGAGCGCGGCCGTCTACAACGACGACGTCATCCGCCCGCTGGACCAGCCGATCGCAGCCTCGGGCGGAACCGCGATCCTGTACGGCAACCTCGCGCCGGACGGCTGCGTGATCAAGCCGCCGGCGGCCGAGGCGCGGCTGCTGCAGCATACCGGGCCCGCCATCGTGTTCGACAGCTATGACGAGATGTCCGCCGCCGTGAACGATCCGGATCTCGACGTCACGCCGGACCACGTCATGGTGTTCCGCAATGCCGGCCCGATCGGCGGGCCGGGCATGCCGGAATGGGGCATGCTGCCCTTGCCGAAAAAGCTCCTCGCCCAGGGCGTGCGGGACATGGTGCGCATCTCGGACGCGCGCATGTCGGGCACGAGCTATGGTGCCTGCATCCTCCACGTCTCGCCGGAGGCCGCGATCGGCGGCCCGCTCGCGGCGCTGCGGAACGGAGACCTCGTGACGGTCGACGTCGCCGGCCGGCGGCTGCACGCGCATCTCTCCGATGACGAGATCGCGGAGCGGCTGAGGACCTGGACCGCACCGCGCGCGGAATACCCGCGCGGCTACAACCGACTCTATGCCAAGCACGTCCGCCAGGCGCACGAGGGCTGCGACTTCGACTTCCTCGAGGGCGCGGGCGGTATCGGCGAACCCGAAATCCACTAGACCCGCAGCGCTAGGCGGGCGCCTTCTCGGCGGATTTCGGGGACGCGCTTTCCTGATCCGCCTGGAAGATCCGGGTGAGCTCGGCCGCTGTCTGATTCGCGCTCTGAATGACCTGCTGCTCGTCGTCGTAGAAGGGATGCGTCGCGAAGAGCGAGCGCTCGTCATGCTGCCGAAAGATGTCGACGGCCCGGCGCGCCTCCGGTGAGGCGACGCCGAGCGCTTCCAGCACGTGCTCCGTCAGGCGCAGGCTCGAATAGAAGGTTTCCCGGACGAAGATCTTCACGCCCCTGTCGATCAGGAGATGCGCGTGGCGCCGGTTGCGCGCCCGGCTGATGATCTTGAGGTTCGGGAAATTGCGCTGCACGACGTCGACGAGCGCGATGTTCTCCTCGATGTCGGCCAGGCAGTTCACGAGCAGGCGCGAGTTCTCGGCACCGGCAGCGCGCAGGAGGTCCGGCCGGCCGGGATCGCCAAAATAGACGGTGCTGCCGAACCGGCGCAGCACCACCACCTGGGCGGCGTCCATCTCCAAGGCCACGAACCCGATGCCCCGCATGCGGAGCACGCGGCCGACGATCTGGCCCATGCGGCCAAAGCCGCAGATGATCACCGGCGCGCCCTGTTCGGAGATGGCGTCGTAGACGGGCGGCGGCGGGACGGTCAGGCGCCGCACCACGAAGCGCTCCGACAGCGCAAACAGGACCGGCGTCGCAGCCATCGAAAACGCCACGACGAGGTTCGCCTCGTCCGCGACGTTGCCCGGCAGCATGCCGAGCGCCACCGCGAGCCCGAACAGCACGAAGCTGAACTCGCTCCCCTGCGACAGCGCGAGCGAGAAGCGCAGCGAGGTGAGCCAGGGCTGCCCGGAGAGGCGCCCGATCAGCAGGCACACGGCGACCTTCGCGGCCATCAGCCCGACAAGGCCCGCCGCGATGCGGAGCGGCTCCGAGAGCGCCAGCCCGAGGTTCGCCGACATGCCGACCGAGATGAAGAAGAACCCGAGCAGCAGGCCTTCGAAAGGCTTGATGTCCGCCTCCAGCTCATGCCGGTACTCGGAGGTCGAGAGAAGCACCCCGGCCAGAAACGCGCCGAGCGAGGTCGAGAGGCCCGCCGCATGCGCGATCGCGCCCGCACCGACCACGGTCAGCAGCGAGGTGGCCGTGAACACCTCCGGCGTCCTCGAACCGCCGATCGCCCGGAAGACGCGCGGCAGCAGAAGCGTTCCACCGACCAGGATGAGCACGATCCCGCCGGCGCCCTTCGCCACCGCCAGCCACGGCAGCTCGTCCGGCAGGGACTGGCCGGCGAGCAGCGGCACCAGCGCGATCAGCGGAATAAAAGCGAGGTCCTGGAACAGCAGCACCGCAAAACTGTCCCGCCCCGAGCCGAGCCCGAGAAGTTCGCGTTCGGCGAGCATCGGCAGCACGATGGCGGTCGAGGACAGGGCGAGACCGAGACCGAGCACGGCCGCGGTCGCCCATGACAGGCCGAGCGCGGCCAGCGGCAGCGCCAGGATCGCGCCGGTCAGCGCAACCTGCGCCGCGCCGAGCCCGAAGACGCTTCGCCGCATCACCCAGAGCCGACGCGGCCGAAGCTCCAGCCCGATCAGGAACAGCAGCATGATGATGCCGAGCTCGGACACCTGCCGGATCGTCTCGACATCCGTCACCAGCCGGAACCCGACGGGCCCGATCACCGCACCCGCGATCAGGTAGCCCAGGATCGAACCGAACCCCGCCCGCCGGGTCAGCGGCACCAACAGCACCGCGCCGGCGAGGAGAAACAGCAGGGTCTCGAGCATTCACGCGTCCTTGAACGGCAGCTTCCCTGCCGCGGGGCCGTTTCGCGCCCGAAGGCTGGCGCGAGCGGCAAGAGCTATGCAAGGCTTGCCACGGATTGGAGGCCGCTGATGCGACTGAAGCTCGGTTCAGCCCTGCACCTCGTGCTGGTCCTGTGCGCGGCGCTGGTCCTCGGGCCTGGCCGAAGCGCGGCCTCGGAGGAGGGCTGCCCCGGCCTCGTCGCCGGCCGCTCCCTGCCGATCATCCCGGCCGCGCTCGCGCAGAACGAGGTCGGGCTGACCTTCGTCGGGCACGCGACCTTCCTCATCGAGACCGCGGGCGGCGTGAAAATCGCCACCGATTACAACGACTATGTCCGGCCCGCCGTGACGCCGGACGTCGTGACCATGAACCGGGCGCACTCGACGCATTACTCGACGCGGCCCGACCCGGGCATCAAGACGATCTTGCGGGGCTGGAACCCGAATGGCGGCCCCGCCCCCGCCTATGACGAGCGGTTCGGCGACGTGCGGATACGCAACGTCGTGACCAACATCCGTCAATGGGGCGGGGAGACCACCATCCGGGAGGGGAACTCGATCTTCGTGTTCGAGGCGGCCGACCTCTGCATTGCCCATCTCGGGCATTTGCATCACACGCTCACCCCCGAACACCTGAAGCAGCTCGGACGGATCGATGTCGCCCTCGTGCCCGTTGACGGGTCCTACACGCTCGACATCGAGGGCATGATGGAGGTGTTGTCCGCCATGGGTCCGAAGCTCATCGTGCCGATGCACTTCTTCGGCCAGAGCACGCTGAACCGCTTTCTCGATCGAGCGCGTGCGAAATCCTGGGACGTCGCACGGCTGGACAGCGCGAGCATGACCCTCTCGCGCGAAACGCTGCCTGGCACCCCGAAGGTGGTGGTGCTGCAGGGCTATTGACCCCCATCGCTGGATCGACCTTGCCGGACACCGACCCTTCTCCTGACGCCGCGGCCGCGCGCAGCCTTCTGTCCTCCCATGCTGTGCGGGAGCGGGCGCAGACCATTCTGCAGCTCGGGCTCGCTGGCAGGCTCGAGCACTTCGCCGTCGACCTTGCCCGGCTGCCTGCCTGCGCGGACGAGGTCGTCGCCACGATCCGTGCCGAATACCCCACCCTGGACGTCCCGCTGCATTCCCGGTGGCGGCACTTCGCGGCCGGCGGGCTGGACCGCTGGGGCACGATGGCGGAGGCGATCCGCTGGGCCGACCCGCGCGAGCGCGCCCGCGCAGCCTTCGACCTCGCGATCGTGAGCGTGCTGCTGGACGCAGGCGCGGGCGCCGCGTGGCACTACGAAGAGGGCCGCACGGGCGAGAGCTACACGCGCTCGGAAGGGCTCGCGGTTGCGAGCTTCGACATGTTCATCGGGGGCGCCTTCTCGGCTCGGCCGGACGAGCCCTTCCGGGCCGATGCAGGCGGGCTCGCGTCCCTGTCCGTCACGGAGCTCGCCCGCGGGATGCAGGCCTCCGCGCAGAACCCGCTCCTCGGGCTCGAGGGCCGGGCCTCACTCCTCAACCGCCTCGGCCAGGTCGTGGCCGACCGCCCGGAGATCTTCGGCATCGCCGACGATCCGCGCCCGGGTGGGCTGTTCGACTACCTGATCGGGCGCGCGCCAAATGAGCAGATCACGGCCGCGGCGATCCTGGAGGCGCTTCTCCTGTATCTCGGGCCGGTCTGGCCGGGGCGCATCGCGCTCGGCGGCCTGGATCTCGGCGACACGTGGCGCCATCCCGCAATCCGCACGGCGGATGCGAGGGACAGCCTGGTGCCCTTCCACAAGCTGTCGCAATGGCTCGCCTATTCGCTTGTGGAGCCGATGGAGGAAGCCGGCATCGCGGTGACCGAACTCGACGGGCTGACCGGGCTGCCCGAATACCGCAACGGTGGGCTGTTCATCGACACGGGCGTGCTGGCGCTGCGCGAGCCGACCGAGGCATCGCGTCCCCACAGCGTCGATTCGGCGCTGGTGGTCGAATGGCGCGCGCTCACCGTCGCGTTGCTCGACCGGGTGGGCGAGGAAATCCGCAAGCGGCTCGGCGTCTCGGCGGAGCAATTCCCTCTGGGCAAGGTGCTCGAGGGCGGCACCTGGGCCACCGGCCGGCGCCTCGCGCGGGACAAGCGACCGGACGGCGAGCCGCCTCTGCGGGTGGTGAGCGACGGCACCGTCTTCTGACCCCGCCCGCTTGCCGGCCCTACCCTGCTTGGGCCAGATGGGGTGCCAACTAGAGGTTCCGGATGCAGGGCGTAACCGTCGTCGACCACCCGCTGGTCCAGCACAAGCTGACCCTGATGCGGGACAAGACGCGCTCGACGAAGGGTTTCCGGCAGCTCCTGAACGAGATCGGGATGCTGCTGCTCTACGAAGTCACGCGCGACCTGCCGCTCGAGACAATCGAGATCGAAACGCCGATGACCCGCATGCAGGCGCCCCAGCTGGCAGGCAAGAAGCTCGTGCTCGCGCCCATCCTGCGCGCCGGGGTCGGTTTCCTGGACGGCATGCTCGATCTCGTGCCCTCCGCCCGCGTGGCGCATGTCGGGCTGTACCGCGACCCGCAAACGCTCTCGGCCGTCGAGTACTACTTCAAGGCGCCCTCCGACCTCGCCGACCGCCAAGTGCTGGTGCTCGACCCCATGCTCGCCACCGCGAACTCGGCCATCGCGGCCGTCGATCGCCTGAAGGAGCGCGGCGCAAGGGAGTTGCGCATCGTGTGCCTGCTGGCGGCCCCGGAAGGGATCGCGAACTTCCAGGCGATGCACCCGGACGTGCCGATCTGGACCGCCGCGATCGACGAAAAGCTGAACGAGCACGGCTACATCGTGCCCGGCCTGGGTGATGCCGGGGATCGCATGTTCGGCACACGCTAGCCGTCGCCGGGGACAGCAGCAGGGAAAGCACGTGATCCTGCCGCGGTGTGGCGCCGGGGTGATTTCCGCATCGCGCGGCAAAGGGTAGCGATGGGACGGCGGCGCGCCGACGCCGGACCGGAGGAGACGCGGCACGATGCTCACCGTTGTCCCGAGCTCGGATGGGCAGCTCTCTCTGTCCCGATCCGGTGAACGTGGCAGGCCCCGCGGCGTGCGCCTGCCCGCGCTGGTCCTGCTCGGCGCGGCTCTCGCCTGCAGCGCGCCGATGCCCAGAGCAGCCCGCGCCGCCGGCCGCCCGAACCAGGCGCCGCGCGCCGGGGCTCCGGCCCAACCCGCGAGCGAAAAGCCGGAGGACGGCAAGGGCGGCCAGGACAAGACCGAGGTCGACAGCGAGGACCTGTTCGGCTTCACGATCGGCAGCGATGTCGGGGATGTGGGCGAGACCGAGCTCAGCCTGGACACCCGCTTGCGGGCGAGCCGACGGGGCGGGAGCTATCGCGTTTGGCAGCCGGGCCTCGAGGCTGAATACATCCCCCTCGAGAATTTCAGCTTCGCCGGGTCGGTCACGTTCGACCATTTCCGCATACGGGGGGTGCAGGGTCTCGATGACCGCGTGGGCGGCGGCGTCGGCGCGATCGGCGCCGAGTTCAAATACGCCCTGCTCACCCGCAAGCAGGACGGCGTCGGCCTGACGGTCTCGGTGCAGCCGCAACTCGGATTCTTCGAGGACGATTCCGGCCAGCGCGGCACCCGGACCGCCCTGGAGGCTCGGCTGAGCGCAGACGCCGAGCTCGTCCCCGACCGGCTGTTTGGCGCCATCAACGTCAGCTACGAGCCGGAGGTGTTCCGGCCACGCTATCCCGTGGCGCCCGACGGTGACCCGACCCGGACCGAACGCGATGCCACCCTCGGCATCGGAGGCGCGCTCTCGGTCCGGCTGGGCGAGACGCTCTTCGCCGGCGCCGAACTCCGCTATCTGCGCAAATACGAAGGAATCGCCCTGCGCAGCTTCGACGGCGAAGCGCTGTATCTCGGCCCAACGATGTTCTGGCAGGTCGGCGAGAAGGTTTCGCTCTCTGCGGCGTGGAACGTCCAGGTCGCCGGACATGCCAAAGGCCAGCCCGGCGCGCTCGACCTCGACGATTTCGATCGCCACCAGGCACGCGTGAAACTGAAGGTGAGCTTCTGACCGGAGGTCCGGATGCGCTTCGTCGCGGTTGACTGGGGCACCAGCCGTATCCGGGCTCTGCTCGTCGACGGCACCCACGTCCTCGCCCGCTCGGAATCGGATGATGGGGTCTCCCGCCTGCAACGGGGGCAGCACGCCGCAGTTTTCGACCGGCATTGCGGCGCGTGGCTTGCTGGCGAGCCCGAGCTTCCGGTGGTGCTCGTTGGCATGGCAGGCAGCCGGGAAGGCTGGGCCCTCGCGCCCTATGCCGCATGCCCGGCCGGCGCGGAGGAGATCGCGGCGGCGCTGACCCGCATCGACATCGGCGAGGGCCGGACTGCCTCGATCGTACCGGGCCTGACAATGGCCGGGACCGCCGCGGCGGACGTGATGCGGGGAGAGGAAACGCATCTTCTCGGCTCAGGCGTGCGCGACGGCCTCGTCTGCCTGCCCGGGACCCATTGCAAATGGGCGCTGATGCAAGGCGGCCGGGTGTCGTCTTTCGCGACCTTCCTTACCGGTGAACTCTACGGCTTGCTGCGCGAGCACTCGATGGTGGGGCGCCCGGCAGCCGAGCCGGCCGACGAGGCCGGGTTCGCGGAGGGCTTCGCGGCCTCCTCGTTCCGGGGCCCTGCCGAAGGTGGCCTCCTGAACGCGCTCTTTGCCGCGCGCGCCGGGACGCTCACCGGCCGCCTCACGCCGGAGAAGCTCGGCCCCTACCTCTCCGGCCTTCTCACGGGCGAGGAGATCGCGGGCGCGTTCCGGCTCTATGGCCGGCCCGGACAGGTGACGGTGGTCGCCGACCCGCCTCGCGCCGACCTGTACGTGTGCGCGCTGCGAGCAGAAGGGATCGCGGTGACCGTGCGGGCCCAGGAGGAAACCTTGCTTGCCGGGCTCGGGGCCATTCTCAAGTACCGCCCCGCGTGAAAGGCTGGGCTTGTGACGGAGGCGTTCGGGAGCTGTGACAATGCCCTTGCCCGATGATCCCGGACCGCCCCAACTCGGGCGGTTCCTTGATGCGCAGGCCGGGGTGTACGACGCGGCGCTCGCCGAGCTACGCGCCGGGCGAAAGCGCAGCCATTGGACGTGGTTCATCTTTCCCCAGTTGGCCGGCCTCGGACTGTCCCCGACGGCCCAGCTCTACGGGATCGCGGGTCTCGCCGAAGCTGAGGCCTATCTCGCCCATCCGGTGCTGGGCTCACGGCTGGTTGCCTGTACGCGGGCCGTTCTCGGTGTTGAGGGGCGGTCGCTCCACGCCATCTTCGGCTCACCCGATGACCTGAAATTCCGCTCCTCTATGACGTTGTTCGACCGCGCCG
>JAQGJZ010000266.1 GCA_028290385.1 Enterovirga sp. | reverse complement strand
TCGATGCCATGACGATCGGGCCCGAGATCGATCCCGGCGTTCCCTGGACGGCGGCACTCCGGCGCGGGGGCTGCCCGCCGCTCGCGCTGGCACTGAAATCCGGGAATTTCGGGACGGAAGATTTCTTCCTGAAAGCCTGGAGCCGCCTCGAGTAGCGGGCGCGCCGGAGGAGACACACGCGATGACGAAGGTAGCCGTGATCGGGCTCGGCTCCAAGGGCCTTGGGATGGCCCGCTCGCTCCTCCGGGCCGGGTTCGACGTGTCGGGCTGCGACCTCTCGGATGCGGCGCTCGCGATCCTCGCCGAAGCGGGCGGCCGGGCGGCCCCGAACGCGGCCGCAGCCGCGCGGGATGCGGCCCTCGTGGTCTCGGTCGTCGTGAACGCGGCCCAGACGGAGCAGGTTCTGTTCGGGCCGGATGGCGTCGCGGCCGCGATGCCGCCCGGTGCCGTGTTCGTCTCCTCCGCCACCATGGATCCGGAGATCGCGCGCGGGCTCGCCCGGCGGGTGGAAGCGCTCGGCCTCCATTATCTCGACGCGCCGATGAGCGGTGGCGCGCAGCGGGCCGCGGAGGGCGCGCTCACCTTCCTGGCCTCGGGCAGCGAGGCGGCCTTCGCGGCGGCGCGCCCGGCGCTCTCCGCCATGGCCGGCACCGTCTATGAGCTCGGCCCCGAGCCCGGCCAGGGCGCCGCGTTCAAGATGATCAACCAGCTCCTCGCAGGCGTGCATATCGCGGCGGCCTCGGAGGCGATCGCGTTCGCGGCCCGGCAGGGGCTCGACATCAGGAAGGTGTACGAGGTGATCACGGCCTCGGCCGGCAACTCCTGGATGTTCGAGAACCGCGTTCCGCATGTGCTGGACGGCGATTACACGCCGCGCAGCGCGGTCGAGATCTTCGTGAAGGACCTCGGCATCGTTCAGGACATGGCACGCGGGGCGCGGTTTCCGGTGCCGATGGCCGCGGCCGCGCTGCAGATGTTTCTGATGACGGCGGGCGCCGGCATGGGCCGGGACGACGACGCCTCGGTGGCCCGCCTCTACGCGCAGGTGTCCGGAACGACGCTGCCCGGCGCGGGCTGAGATCAGCCGGCGCCGTAGCTCGTCACGGCGCCCTCGGCCTCGAACGCGGCGATCTCCGCGTCGGAGAACCCGTATTCCCGCAGCACCTCGCGCGTGTCCTCCCCGAGAAGCGGGGCAGCCTTGCGCACATTGCCGGGCGTGCCGGAGAATTTCACCGGAAAGCCGATCGCTTTCACGGGTCCGGCCGTCGGGTGCTGCACCTCCACGACCATCTCGCGCGCAATGGTCTGCGGGTCGGACAGCGCCTGCAGCATGTCGTTCACCGGGCCGCAGGGCACGCCGGCCCGGTCCAGCAGCTCGAGCCAATGCGCGGCGGAGTTCGTCGCGAAGCGGGCCGAGAGCTCGGCTTCGAGCGCCGGGAGGTTCGCCATCCGGGCGGCGTTGGTGGCAAAGCGCGGATCGGTCCCGAGCTCCGGCGCGCCCAGCGCCTCCAGGGTACGGGCGAAGTTCTTCTGGTTGGCGCCGCCGACCACGATCCAGCCATCCGCGGCCTGGAAAGCCTGGTAGGGCGCGTTCAGTGGGTGCGCGGAGCCCATGGCGCGCGGCGCCTCGCCGGTCGCGAGCGCGATTGCCGATTGCCAATAGGTCTGGATCAGCGCCGCCTCGAACAGCGAGGTTTCGACCCACTGGCCTTCCCCGGTCTTGAGCCGGTGCGCGTAGGCCGACGCGATGCCGAGCGCCGCCAGGATGCCGGCCGTGATGTCGGAGAGTGGCGGGCCGCATTTGGCGGGCGGGCTGTCCGGCCCGTCCCCCGTAAACGTCATGATGCCGCTCATCGCCTGGGCGACGAGGTCGAAGCCGCGGCGGTGGCGATAGGGTCCGGTCCGGCCGAAGCCGGAGAGCGAGCAATAGATCAGCCCTGGGTTCTCGGCCTTCACGGCCTCATACCCGAAGCCGAGCCGCTCCATCACGTCCGGCCCGAAGTTCTCGACCACCACGTCCGCGCTGCGGATCAGGCGGCGCAGCACGGCCGCGCCGCCCGGAACCTTCAGGTCCAGTACGATGCCCCGCTTGTTGCGGTTCATCATCATAAAGGATGCCGCCTGGTCGCCGATCTTCGGCGGCACGGACAGGCGGGTGTCGTCGCCGGTCGGGCTTTTCTCGACCTTGATGACGTCCGCCCCCATGTCGGCGAGCAGCATGGTGCAGGTCGGCCCGGCCATCACGTGGGTCAGGTCGACCACCTTTAGCCCGGCGAGCGGACCGGTGGGATTGCGGGCTGCCTCCGACATCGGAATGACGCCTATTCGCCTTTCCAGGCGGGCGGGCGCTTGTTGAGGAAGGCGTCCATCCCCTCCCGGAAATCCTGGCTCATGTAGCACATGAGGATCAGGTCCTGCCCTTCCTCGCGGGACAGGCGCGTGCCGAGCCGGCGCACCGCCTCCTTGGTGGCCCGAAGGGTCAGGGGCGCATGTCCGGCGATGAGGCGGGCGAGTTCGTTGGCGCGGATCGCGAGCGCATCCGCGTCCGCGACCACCTCGGAGAGGAGCCCGACGGACAAAGCCTCCTGCGCCTCCACGAGCCGGGCCGTGAAGATGATGTCCTTCACCCGGGCGGGCCCGATCAGATCCACCAGGCGCCCGATATTCGCGGTCGACAGGCAGTTGCCGAGGGTGCGGGCGATCGGAAAGCCGAACTTCGCGTCCGCCGTGCCGATGCGGATGTCGCAGCAGGCCGCGATCCCGGCGCCACCACCCGTGCAGAAGCCCGGGACCGCCGCGATGGTCGGCACCCGGCATCGCTCCAGCGTGGACAGGATACGGTCGATCCGGCCTTCGTATTCGAGCGCGTCATCGGCCGTCTTGAAGGCGCGGAACTGATTGATGTCGGTTCCGGACGCAAAGGCCTTCCCGCCCGCGCCCGTGATGATGAGGGCGCGCGCCGAGCTGTCGGCATCGAGCTCGCGGCAGATCTCGGCAAGCCGCTCGTACATCGCGAAGGTGAGCGCGTTGCGCGCCTGCGGCCGGTTGAACGTCACCTTTGCGATGCCGTCCCGCATCTCGAAGAGCAGGTCCTGGTCGGGCGTGGCGGAGAGGGCTGCGGACATGGCGGTTCTCAGGACCTGGATCGGCGGGCCGGACACATCGGCCCGAAGGGGAGCCGGTCCGAGGGCGAGCCAGTTTGGCGGCGCCAAAGCCGTCCGGCAATCCTCCGTGGGTCGAACGCGCCGGCCCGCACCACCCCTTGGCACCGCTGCTGCGGTGATGCATGGTCGCCCCAACAAGAACGGGGAGGGATCCGGCAGTGGACTGGTCTCGTCGTCACGTTTTGGGAGCAGCCACTGTGTTGGGAGCCGTCAGCTCAGATTCGTCCGCCGGCGCGAGCGCGGCGACGCCCGCGAAAGCCAACCAGCAGGCGCCGGGATTCTACCGCTACAAGGTCGGCGAGTATCAGATCACGGCCGTCACGGATGGTGTGAGCACCTATCCGATCCCGGACGGGTTCGTGACCAATGCCTCGAAGGCGGAGATCAGCGCCGCGCTTGCGGCGGCCTATCTCGATCCCGAACAGCTCTCAGTGCCCTACACCCCGATTGTGGTGAATACCGGCGCGCATCTTGCGGTGATCGACACCGGCACGGGCGAGGGGAACTTCGCGACATCGAAGGGAGCCGCCGGGCAGTTCCAGCGCAACCTGCGCGCCGCCGGCTTCACGCCCGAGGCTGTCGACGTGGTGATCATCTCGCACTTTCACGGCGACCATGTGAACGGCTTGCTGACCGCCGACGGGAAGCTCGCCTTCCCGAACGCGACCGTCATGGTCCCCGAGAAGGAATGGGCCTTCTGGATGGATGACGGCGAGATGAGCCGCGCCCCGAAAGGCCGCATGGAGGGGTTGTTCAAGAACAACCGCCGGGTCTTCGATGCCCTCAACCGCAAGGTCACGCCTTACGCCTGGGAGAAGGACGTTCTCCCCGGGATCAAGGCCGTTGGCACGCCCGGCCACACGCCCGGCCATACGTCGTACGTGATCTCGTCGGGCAAGGATCAGGTCTTCGTCCAGTCGGACGTGACCAACCTGCCGGCGCTCTTCGCCCGCAACCCGGGCTGGCACCCGGCCTTCGACCAGGACGGGGTGATGGCCGAGGCCACGCGGCGCCGCGTGTACGACATGGTCGCGGCGGAGCGGATGCTCATCCAGGGCTTCCATTATCCGTTCCCCGGCGCTGCCTATCTTGAGAAGACGTCCAGCGGGTACCGCGAGATTCCGCGGCCCTGGATGCCCGTCGTTTGACGGCGCTGGACAGGCGGACGGTGGTGGCCGCCCTGGCAGGTGCCGCCTCGGCCCCCGCAGGGGCGCAGGCCCCGGCCGATGTGGTTCGCGAACTGGCCCCGACGGGTCGGCTGCGTGCAGCGATCAATCTCGGCAATCCCGTGCTGGCGGGGCTCGGCCCCGATGGCGAGCCGGCCGGCATCACCGTCGATCTCGCCCGAGAACTCGCGAGGCGCCTTTCCGTGACGATCGAGTTCGTTCGCTTCGACGGCGCCGGCAAGGTGACGGATTCGGCGGGCAAGAACGTCTGGGATGTCGCCTTTCTGGCCGTCGATCCACGCCGTGCGGAGGAGATCAGCTTCACGGCTCCCTATGTTGTGATCGAGGGGACCTACCTCGTGCGCGAGGACTCGCCGCTGAGGGCGATCGACGATTTCGACCGGACCGGCATCAGGATCGCGGTGGGCCGGGGCAGCGCCTACGACCTGTTCCTGACCCGCACCCTGAAACAGGCGAGCCTCGTTCGGGCGGAGACATCCGAGGCGTCGATGCAGCTCTTCTCGACGAGGGGGCTCGAGGCGGCAGCCGGCGTGAAGCAGCCACTCGTCGCCTTCGCCCGCGCGACGCCGGGATACCGCGTCATCCCCGGCCGCTTCATGGTGATAGAGCAGGCCATGGGCACGCCCCAGGGCAGGCCGGGAGCCTCGGCCTATCTCCGGCACTTCGTGGAGGAGATGAAGGCCTCCGGCTTTGTCGCCGAGGCCGTCGCGCGCCACAACCAGCCGGACGCGGCCGTCGCGCCGCCCGCATCACGCTGATCCGAAGGAACGACCGATGAAGCTCGCAACCGTCTCGTCAGGCGGCCGCACCCGGACCGGCATCGTCGCGGGAGACCAGGTCACCCTGCTCGACGATGCGGACATGCTGTCCCTGATCCGCCGTCTGTCGGAGGGGGGCTCGGCTGAGGCCGGGCGGGGAGAGACTGTTCCGCTCTCGGCCGTAAAGCTCCTGGCGCCGATCCCGCGCCCCCCGCGCAACGTCTTCTGCGTCGGCAAGAACTACCACGAGCATGCCCGCGAATTCGCCACGAGCGGCTTCGACGCGAGCGCGGCGGAGATCGTCCCCGAGGCGCCCGTGATCTTCACCAAGCCGCCGTCCTCAGTCATCGGACCGGGCGAGCCGATCCCGTCCTATCTCGATCCGACGCAGTCCACGGATTACGAGGGCGAACTGACGGTCGTCATCGGCCGCGGCGGCCGGGGGATCTCGC
>JAQGJZ010000251.1 GCA_028290385.1 Enterovirga sp. | reverse complement strand
ACGAGATCGAGCGGCTTTGGCTCAAGGCCTGGTGGGCGACGCATTACGGCGGCCGCGGCGGTCCGACCGTTCTGGCCCTCTCCGCCTTCGACATCGCCCTTTGGGATCTGAAGGCGAACCGGGCGCGGCTGCCGCTCTGGAAGCTTCTGGGCGGCTTCGATCCGCAGGTGCCCGTTTATGCGGGCGGCATCGACCTCGACCTGCCGCTCGACGCGCTGCTCCGACAGACGGACGGCAACCTCGCCAAGGGTTTCCGGGCCATCAAGATGAAGGTCGGCCGCAAGCACCTGCACGAGGACGTGGAGCGGGTCGCGGCCATGCGGGAGCATCTCGGCCGCAGCTTCCCCCTGATGGCTGACGCCAACATGAAGTGGTCGGTCGACGAGGCGATCCGGGCCGCCCGGGCGCTGCAGCCCTCCGAACTCGTCTGGCTCGAGGAGCCGACCATTCCGGACGACCCGGCCGGGCATGTCCGCATCCTGCGGGAGGGCGGCGTCCCGATCGCGGCCGGTGAGAACCTGCGCACGCTGTGGGAATTCCGGAGCTATATCGGGGCGGGCGCAGTTAGCTTCCCCGAGCCGGACGTCACCAATTGCGGCGGCGTCACGCCCTTCATGAAGGTCGCCCACCTGGCGGAGGCCTTCAACCTGCCGGTGACCAGCCACGGCGCGCACGACATCACGGTCCACCTGCTCGCCGCGTGCCCCAACCGGTCCTATCTCGAGGCGCACGGCTTCGGGCTCGACCGCTACATCACCGAGCCGCTGGCCATCCGCGAGGGCTTCGCGCTCGCGCCCGATCGGCCCGGCCACGGCGTGGAGTTCGACTGGACGGCGCTGGCCAAAGTGCGGAGCTGAGCCGGCCCGCGCCCGCATTGCGCTCGGCCTCGCTCCCGTGCTGAACTCTGTGCAATCGCCCGGTCAACGAGGCGACTTGCCAGGGAGAAATGCGATGAGGCGAGGTATCGTCCGGACGCTGTCGCTCGGGTTACTTGTGACGACTTCGCTGCCCGCCTTGGCGCAGGACAAGCTGACCGTCTGGTTCAGCAAGGGCTTCTACCGCTCAGAGGACGAGTCGCTCTGGGCGGCCATCAAGAAGTTCGAAGACAAGACCGGGATCAAGGTCGAGCTCTCGCAATACGCGATCCAGGACATGATCCCGAAAACGGTCGCGGCGCTCGATTCCGGCGCGCCGCCGGACATCGGCTATGCCGACACCTACAACAACCAGGCGATGGGCAAGTGGGCCTTCGAGGGCAAGCTCGAGGACCTCACAGACGTGCTCCAGCCGATCATGTCGCGCTTCGCGCCGCAGACCGTGGAGCACACGCTGCTCTACAACGACCAGACCAAGAAGAAGGCCTATTACGGCTTCCCGATGAAGCGGCAGACGCTCCACACGGAGATCTGGGGCGACATGCTGGACAAGGCCGGGTTCAAGCAGAGCGACATCCCGACGAACTGGGCCGAGTACTGGTCGTTCTGGTGCGACAAGGTGCAGCCCGCCTACCGCAAAGCCTCGGGCTCCCGCGTCTACGGGATCGGCGCGCCGATGGGCGTGGAATCGACGGACAGCTTCCAGTCCTTCTACGCCTTCATGGACGCCTACGACGTCAAGCTGGTCGACAATGACGGCAAGCTCACCGTCGACGACCCCAAGGTCCGCGACGGCCTCGTCAAGGCCCTGAAGGACTACACGGAGCCCTACGTGAAGGGCTGCGTCCCGCCCTCGGCCACGACCTGGAAGGACCCCGACAACAACGTCGCCTTCCACAACAGGACGACGGTGATGACGCACAACTTCACCATCTCCATCGCGGCGAAATGGTACGAGGACAGCGTCAATCCGAGCTCAACGCCCGAGCAGCGCGAGGCCGCCAAGAAGGCCTACGAGGAGACAATCATCACGGCGCCGTTCCCCAACCGGCCGGATGGCAAGCCGATGACCTACCGGGCGGACGTCAAGCCGGGCGTGGTGTTCGCCGGGGCCAAGAACAAGGCCGCCGCGAAGGAGTTCGTGAAGTTCATGATGGAGGAGGAGAACCTCCGGCCATATATCGAGGGCGCGCTGGGCCGCTGGTTCCCGGTGACGAAGGACAGCATCGAGAGCCCGTTCTGGCAGGCCGACAAGCACCGAAAGGCCGTCTACAACCAGTTCAAGTCGGGCACCGAACCGTTCGACTACGTCAAGAACTACAAGTTCACGCAGCTGAACAACGAAAACGTCTTCGCCAAGGCGATGAACCGGGTCGTCAGCGAGAAGATCCCGGTCGAGAAGGCGGCGGACGAGATGCTCGCCCGCATCAAGCAGGTCGCCGCCCAGTAGCGCAGGCCGAAGGTGCCGCCGTTCCGGGCGGCACCGCTCTTCGGGAGGCCTTCGAATGTCGGCAACGCTAGCCACGACGGGCGTCGGAGCCGCGCCTGTCACCGCACGCCGGCCATTCCGCCTGAACGCCTGGCAGACCTGGGGCGCCATCCTGCTCGCGCCCTACCTGCTCGTTTTCGTGTTCTTCGTGGTCTACCCGGTCGGCTACGGGCTGTGGCTCGCGCGGCACCCTGCGAGCTACGTCCACCTCGTGGCCGACCCGATCTTCGCAGGCACGGTGGTCAACACGCTCATCTTCCTGATCGTCGGGATCAACGTGAAGATGGCGATCGCGCTCTTCCTGTCGGGCTTCTTCACGCATGAGCGGCGCTGGATCCGCTGGCTTTCCGTCCTGTTCATCCTGCCCTGGGCGGTGCCCTCGATCCCGACGATCCTGTCCGTACGGTTCATGCTCAACCCGGAATGGGGCGTGGTGAACCAGCTCATCTTCCGGTTGACCGCGGAGGACGGGCCCAACTGGCTCAACGACCCGCGGCTCGGCCTCACGCTCGCCATCGGGGTCCATATCTGGAAATCGCTGCCGTTCTGGACGCTGATCCTGCTCGCTGGGCGCCTGTCGATCTCGGCGGACCTTTACGAGGCGGCCTCCGTCGACGGCGCCTCGGGCTGGCAGAAATTCACGCACGTGACCTGGCCGTCGATGCGGGCGCTCTATGTGACCTGCACCATCCTGTCGATGATCTGGACGCTGGGAGACTTCAACAGCGTCTATCTGCTCACCGGCGGCGGTCCCGCCGACCTGACGCATGTGCTGGCAACGCTGGGAATCCGCTATCTCCGGCTCGACCAGGTGGACCTGTCCATGGCCGCCGTGGTCTGCGCGATGCCCTTCGTCCTCCCGCTCGTCTACGTCCTCATGCGGAGGCTCTCGAAATGAGCGCCGGGATCGCAGGCACGCCTGCTGCGACGGCGCGGGCGCTCGATCTGCCGCCCCTGCGGCGGCCCGGGCGGCGCGACCGTTGGCGTGCCGCCGGGAACGAGGCCAAGCTCCTCTTGGTCGGCATCCCGGTCCTGATCTGGACCTTGATCCCGATCTACCATCTCGTGCTGTTCGCCATCTCGCCGAAGCAGGACGCCTTCTCGGGCGCGCTCTTCCCGGCAAATCCCACCTTGCGCAACTTCGAGATCGTGTTCGGCCAGCGCCACTATTTCCAGGCACATTTCTGGCAGCAGCTCGGCAACTCGGTTCTGATCGCCTTCACGACGGGCGTGCTCACGCTGGTCATCGCGACCTCGGCCGCCTTCGCGATCAGCCGGCTGAAGGTGCGCGGCGGCCGCACGGTGATGAACCTCGCGCTCTTCACCTACTTCATCCCGGCCGCCTTCCTGGCCGTGCCGATGTACAAGACGATGGGCGCCTACGGGCTGCTCAACACCAAATGGGCGCTGATCCTGGCCATGGTCACGATCGCCAGCCCCTATGCGATCTGGGTGCTAAAACAGGCATCCGACAAGCTCCCGCTGGAGCTCGACGAGGCGGCCGTGATGGACGGCGCAACGCCCATGCAGCTGTTCCGCCTCGTCTATCTGCCCCTGATGGCGCCCTCGCTGGTCGCGATCGGGATCTACGCGCTCCTGCTCGCCTGGAACGAATACCTGTTCGCGTTCCTGCTGCTCTCGGGGGATCGCGACCTCACCCTGCCGGTCGCGCTCGGGAACTTCCTCGCCGCCGATGACAGCCCGTGGGAGCTCCTGATGACGACGGGGCTCATCTACGCGCTCCCGCCGGCAGCGATCTACTACGCCTTCCGCCGCTACATGGTCGGCGGGCTGACCGCGGGCGCCGTGAAGAGCTGAGGCGCGCCGCGGCCCCTGGGCAGGATCAAGCGCTATTGCGGCTCGATGCCGGACTGCTTGACGATGTCGCGGTACTTGTTGCGCTCCGCGGCGGAGAACATCGTGAACTCGTCCGGCGTGTTCGGCGCCGCGACCGCGCCTACGGCCTTCAGCTTCGCCTGCACGTCCGGCATCGAGTAGATCACCTTCACGTCGGCTGCGATCTTGTCGACGATCGCGCGCGGCACGCCGGCAGGTGCAAAAAGCCCGTGCCAGGTCGCGACGTCGAAGCCCGGGACGGTTTCGGCGATCGCGGGCACGTCCGGTGCGGTCGGGCTCCTGTCCTTGCTGGTCACGGCGATCGCCCGGACGGTGCCGGCCTCTGCCTGCGGCCAGGCCAGGGTCATGTTGTCGAAGGCGAGGTCGATATGCCCGCCCGCGATGGCGTTCATGATGTCGCCGGACGAGCGGTAGGGCACGTGCGCCATCTTCGAGCCGGTGAGATTGGCGATCATCTCCGCCGGCAGGTGGTTCGAGGCGCCGACGCCCGAGGAGCCGTAGCTGAGCTTGCCCGAGTTCTTTTTCAGGTAGTCGAGAAATTCCGGAAAGGTCTTCACCGGCATTTTCGGGCTGACGACGAGCAGGTTCGGCAGCTGCGCGAACAGGCTGACCGGCTGGAAGTCGCTCTCGGGATTGTACGGCAGCCGCTTGTAGACGTAGGGCGCGATCGCGTGCGTGCTCGCGGTGCCGACGAGCAGCGTGTAGCCGTCCTTGCCAGCCTGCGCGACCGCCGCCGCGCCGACGGTGCCGCCGGCCCCGGCCTTGTTCTCGACCACGAAGGGCTGGTTGTATTTCGCCTGCATGTACTGGGCGAAGATGCGCCCGAACATGTCCGTGGTGCCGCCGGCCGTGAACGGCACCACCACGACGACCTGGCGTTGGGGCCAGGCATCCTGGGCCGAGCCCGGCAGGCTCGAGGCCGCGCATGCGGCCGCCGCGCCCGCCAGCACGGCAAGGCGTCTACGCGTGAAGTCTCTCCGCTTCGTCATGGTGTCCTCCCGAAAGCATTGTCATTGTTCGTTTATTTGTCGGTCCCATCGATCGCCGGGACCTCTTCCACGAAGGCCCGGTCATTGCCGGTCCCGGTCATGAAATCGAAGTCGCAGCCCTCGTCGGCCTGCAGCACGGTGTCGTGCAGCAGCCGGGCATAGCCGCGCTTGGCCCAATCCGGGCGGGAGATCGGGGGCAGGGCGGCCCGGCGGGTGGCGAGCTCCTCGTCGGACACCAGCAGGTCGATGCGGCGCGCCTCGACATCGAGCCGGATCCGGTCGCCCGTGCGCACGAGACCGAGCGGGCCGCCGACCGCCGATTCCGGCGAAATATGCAGCACGATCGTCCCGAACGCGGTGCCGCTCATCCGCGCGTCCGAGATGCGCACCATGTCCTTCACGCCGGCACGGGCGAGTTTTCGCGGGATCGGCAGGTAACCGGCCTCCGGCATGCCGGGCGCGCCGACCGGGCCGGTGTTGCGCAGCACGAGCACATCCTCGGCCGTGACATCGAGATCCGGGTCGTCGATCCGAACGGCCATGTCTTCGACATTCTCGAACACCACGGCGCGGCCGGTATGCTGCAGCAGCTTCGGGCTCGCGGCCGAATGCTTGATCACGGCCCCGCGCGGCGCGAGGTTGCCGCGCAGCACCGCCATGGCGCCGATCGGCTTGATCGGATTGGTCCGCGGGCGGATCGCGTCCTGCCCGGGCACCTCTTCGGCACCGGCCGCGACGTCGCGCAAGGTCCCGCCGGCCACGGTCTTCGCATCGAGGTCGAGCATGTCGCCGAGCTCACGCAGGAGCTTCGGCACGCCGCCCGCATGGTGGAAATGCTCCATGTAATGCTGGCCTGACGGCTTGAGGTCGATCAGCACCGGCACCTCGCGGCCGATCTGGTCGAATGCCTCTAGGTCGATCCGCTCCTTCGTCCGGTTGGCGATGGCCGTGAGGTGGATCAGCCCGTTGGTCGAGCCGCCGATCGCCTGCAGCACGATCTGCGCGTTGCGGAACGCGGAGGCGGTGAGGATCTCGGAGGGGCGCGGGCCACCGGCCACCGCCATCTCGGCCGCCCGCCTGCCGCTCGCCTCCGCGATGCGGATGCGCTCGGCATGAGGTGCCGGCACCGTTGCGCTGAAGGGGAGCGACAGGCCCATCGCCTCCACCATGCAGGCCATCGTGGACGCGGTGCCCATCACCATGCAGGTGCCGACGGAGGGGGCGAGGCGGCCGTTCACCACCTCGATCTCGGCCTCGTCGATCTCGCCCGCCCGGTGGGCCGCCCAGAGCCGCCGGCAATCGGTGCAGGCGCCGAGGACCTCGCCCTTGTGGTGGCCGACGACCATCGGGCCGACCGGGACCACGATGGTCGGCAGGTCGGCGGACGCCGCCGCCATGATCTGCGCCGGCAGCGTCTTGTCGCAGCCGCCGATCACGATCACCGCGTCCATCGGCTGGGCGCGGATCATCTCCTCGGTGTCCATCGCCATCAGGTTGCGCAGGTACATCGAGGTCGGGTGCGCGAAGCTCTCGTGAATGGAGATGGTGGGGAACACCATCGGCATCGCGCCGGCGAGCATCACGCCGCGCTTCACGGCCTCCACGATCTGCGGGACGTTGCCGTGGCAGGGATTGAAGTCGGAATAGGTGTCCGTGAT
>JAQGJZ010000246.1 GCA_028290385.1 Enterovirga sp. | reverse complement strand
GTGCAGAAGCAGGTGCTCGAACTGCTCGACGACGTGCAGAAGCGCTTCCAGCTCGCCGTGCTGTTCATCACGCACGACCTGCGCGTCGCGGCCCAGATCTGCGACCGCATCATGGTGATGGAGAAGGGACTCGTGGTCGAGGAGGGCCGGACCGGCGATGTCTTCGCCGCGCCGCGCCACCCCTACACGCGCACCTTGCTGGACGCCGCGCCGGGCCGCGACTTCGCCTTCGCGGCCTAGGGTTCGGCCTTCCGCGCCAGCCAGACCTCGCGCAACTCGGCGACGCCCCACAGGAGCAGGGCCGGGAGCGCCAGGAGCGTGTCGCGCACTCGAAAGGCCAGCGACATCGCGATCGCGGTGGGCTCGTCGATTCCGAGCGCCACGCCGGCGACCAAGAATCCGACCTCCTGCACGCCGGCCCCCCAGGGCACCACGAACAGAACTCCGCGCGCCGCATGGACCAGCGCGGCGAGCGCCAGCGACGCGAGGGGGGGCAGCGCAATGTCGAGCGCCCAGGCCGCGTACCAGATCTGCAAGGCCGACAGCAGCCAGGCCAGGAAGTGGAGCAGCACCCCCGCGGCGAGCCGGGTCCGGTCCTGCCAGAGCAACGCGACCGTGCGCCCCGCTTCCGCCCCGAGCCCCCACCGGGCAAGGTCGAAACGTCGGTCCAGGCGTGCCAGGCAGCGCGTGGCTGCCTTGCGAAGCCACGCGCTGCGCAAGGCGAGATAGGCCAGCAGCAGCGGCAGCAGGGACGCGGCCGCGATCCCGACCGCATGGTCGAGCTCCGCCCGCCCCAGGACGGCCACCAGCGCGACCACCCCGGCGAGGGTGAACAGGATCTGGGCGACGATCTCGGTCGCAAGGTCGATGGCGCCGCTGCCGGCCGCGTTGCCGGCGCGGGCCCCGAACAGCGTCAGGGCGCGGATCCCCGCGATCTCGCCCATGCCCGGAATGATCGCGACGACGCTCGACGCCCCGTCGCGGACGAAGCGCGCCGCCGTGCACGCCGTGAGGCTCGCCCCGCTGGTAAAAATCCACCACGCCACGCCGCACAGCAGGACGGAGCCCATCTGCATGATGCAGAGCCAGGCGAACTCCGCCGCCCCGAGCCGGCCCATGACCTCCAGAATGGTCGAGAGCCCGGCATGCGCCGCCAGGCCGATTGCGAGCGCGAGCCCGGCGATCAGGGCGAGCGACAGCTGCGTTCGCCGGTTCAGCATCGTCCGGATCGCCTGCCGCCCGTCACGTGATCTCGTTCCCCGCGCCCATTCTGACCCGCCCGTCATACGGGGCGCGCCGCCATCCTGCGACCCTCGCGGTGGCTGGAAATCGCTGCCCCTGGGTCCGGGCCGGATGCGGACCCCGCGCGCGCGGCCTGGTATATTGCCGACGAATATTGACTTTCCGAACGGCCGTGCCGAGTTTGAACTGGGCTCGGCCGCGAGCCCGAGGGAGGGAGCGCTGGCTCAAGCTGGCCCCCGTGGCAGCTTCGTCCGGATCGCGCTGGCGCTGATCGCGCTCGTCGCGACGCTGCTCCCTGATCTGCGCCCTTATCAACGCGCCTCGCTTGCGTCCGACTTTCTCGCGGCCATCAGCGAGCCCGCATCCGAGCGGGAGCGCAACCCCGCCCTCTCGTGGGTCGCGTTCCAGGAAGAGCCGGACGAGGAAGCGGATGGCGATCGGCTCCATCCCGCCCTAGCGGGCGGCTGCCAGCGGCCCGACGGCGGCCTCGGCCGGCCCTCGCACGTGCCCACCGGTTCGGCATCGGGGCGCCGCGCCGCCCATCAGGCGACAGGGCCCCCCGGCGGCCTGATCCCTCGCGCTGCCTAGGCGCGACCGAGCGCCTGCGCGCGCTTTCGCAACATCCCTGACGTGACAGCCCGCCCGGCGGTCGAGCGCTCATCCGCTCGCCCCATGCCGCGGCGAGATGGGCCGCACGGTTCCCGCCCTCCGGGCGACCTCCCAGATTCCGGTACCCCCAATGGAAAGCCTAGCCCCAGACATCCTCAAGCTGGCCCAGATCATCTGGATCAACATCATCCTCTCGGGCGACAATGCCGTCGTGATCGCGATGGCCTGTCGCGGCCTGCCCGAGAGCAAACAGCGCGCCGGGATGATCCTCGGCGCGCTTGTCGCCGTCGCGCTGCGGATCGTGTTCACGGTTCTGGTCGCGACCCTGCTCGCCACGCCCTTCCTGAAGATCATCGGCGGCTGCCTGCTGCTGTGGATCGCCGTGAAGCTCGTGCTCGGCGAGGAGGACGAGGGCAGCGGCGTCGCCGAGACCGACCGCCTGTTCCACGCGGTTCGTACGATCGCGATCGCGGACGCCGTAATGAGCCTCGACAACGTGCTCGCGATCGCCGCGGTGGCGAAGGATTCCACCACGCTCCTCGTCGTCGGCCTCGCGATCTCGATCCCCCTGATCGTGGCGGGCGCGGCGCTCATCATGGCGCTGCTCGCCCGCTTCCCCGTGCTGATCTGGGCCGGATCGGCGCTGCTCGGCTGGGTTGCGGGCGACATGCTCGCGTCTGACCCCTGGCTGGTCGGTCAGCTCGGCGAAGCTGTCGCGCACAAGATCGAGCTGCCGGTTGCGGCGTTCTGCGCGGTCGCGGTGGTCGCGATCGGCCACCTTCTCAACCGCCGCGGGGCCGCGCAGCAGCCCCTCGAGCATGAAGCCTGACGGAGTTCATTCCGCCCGTTCGACACCTCTCATGAGCGAAATTGGAGACGGACCATGCATGCCTTCGTCATTCCGGCCTGGATCTGGCTCAATGCCGGCCTTCTCGTCGCAGCCGCGGGCTGGGTCGGCTTCAGGTTGGGCCGAGTCACGAGGCGGGCGCCCGCCCGCCCCACGGCGGCGACCGCACCGGCCTATATAAGCCCGGCCCGCAGCCGCGGCTGATCGGGGGCCCCGCCCCTCCCGGCTCGCCGGACGGAGATTGTCCGGCGGGCTGCTTGCGCGCCGCCGGGTGAGCAGCCGCTCACCGGGCCGCCCGCCAGCAGAGCAGAAGCGCGGCCGCGATGATGCCGGACAAGGCAACCGTTTCGGCCGCGCTCATCTCGCCGAGCATCTCGCGCATCCAGTCCAGGGCTTCGGCGAAGGAACGCGGCCGCTCGCCCGCACTCGCCTGGCCCTCTTCGGCTTGCCCGTTCCCCGGCATGGCTGCTTTCACGCCATCCGACATGTCCTCGCCCTGAAGCATGTGCCTTCTGGGCGCGCGA
This sequence comes from Enterovirga sp., assembly GCA_028290385.1. GTDB lineage: Bacteria > Pseudomonadota > Alphaproteobacteria > Rhizobiales > Beijerinckiaceae > Enterovirga. Next base: position 8,237 of record JAQGJZ010000246.1, on the reverse strand, counting down.
AGGAAGAGCCCGGGTCGCAGGAGAGCCGGATCCTGTGAAGCTGAGCGCCGTCAGGGCGTTAGCCTTCGGCGCTCAGCCCCCGCACGAGGACGGCCGGCGCGGCGCGACTATCCCGCGTCGGCCACGAGCCCGGCCGCCGAAACGCCTGCCATTGCGGCGATTTCGTCGTTGTCGGACGTGTCGCCCGAGATGCCGACAGCACCGAGCACGGCTCCGCTGGAATCCTTGATCAGCACGCCGCCGGGCACCGGCACGAGCGCGCCGCCGAGCAGGCCGTTCACGGCCGACACGAAATAGGGCTGCTCTTCCGCGCGCCTGTTGATGGCGCGGGAGCCGATCCCGAGGGACAGGGCGCCATAGGCCTTGCCGTAGGCGACACGGTCGCGCGACAGCGAGGTGCCGTCCTGGCAGGCGGCGGCCTTCAGGGCCCCGCGCGCGTCGAGCACGAGCACGGAAAGCGGCTTCAGCCCGCGCTTCGTGCCCTCTTCGAGGGCGGCGTGCATGATGGTGTGGGCCTTCTCGAGCGTCAGCATCTGTCCTCCGTCAGGTTGCCGGAACCGCGCCTGGCCCGGCATTGCCAGCCAGATAGCCCATCGCGGCCTCGACGCCACCCGCCTTGTGCGGGATGCCGCAGACGCGCAGCCCCATCTCCACCCCGGTGAGGACGCCCGTCACCATCAGGTCGTGGAAGTCGCCGAGATGCCCGATGCGGAACACCGTGTCGGCGAGCGGCCCGAGCCCGTTGCCGAGGGACATGTTGAACCGCTCCAGGATCTCGGCCCGGAGATTGTCCGCCGAGTGGCCCTCCGGCAGGCGCACGGCCGTGAGCGCCGAGGAATACTCGCTCGGCTCCGCGCACTGAATCTGAAAACCCCAGTGGCGGACGCAGCGGCGCGTCGCCTCGGCGGCGCGGTCGTGCCGGGCGAAGACGTTGTCCAGCCCCTCTTCGTGCAGCATGCCGATCGCAACGGTGAGCCCCTGCAGCAGGTTCGTGGAGGGCGTGTAGGGGAAGAAGCCCTTGGCGTTCGCGGCCAGCATCTCCTCCCAGTCCCAGAAGGCGCGCGGCAGCTTCGCCGATTTGGATGCGGCGATCGCCCTGTCGGAGATCGCGTTGAAGGAGAGGCCCGGCGGCAGCATCAGGCCCTTCTGCGAGCCGCCCACCGTGACGTCGACGCCCCATTCGTCGTGCCGGTAATCGATCGAGCCGAGCGAGGAGATCGTATCGACGAGGAGCAAGGCCGGATGGCCCGCCTTGTCGATGGCGCGCCGCACCGCCGCCACGCCCGAGGTCACGCCGGTCGAGGTCTCGTTGTGGACGATGCAGACGGCCTTGATCGTCCGGCCCTTGTCCTCGGCGAGCCGAGCTTCGATCGCGCTGGCATCGACGCCATGGCGCCAATCGCCCGGGATGACCTCGGCCTCGAGCCCGAGCTTTTTCGCCATGCGGCTCCAGAGCGTCGAGAACCAGCCGGTCTCGAACATCAGGATGCGGTCGCCGGGCGAGAGCGTGTTGCAAAGCGCCGCCTCCCAGGCCCCCGTCCCGGAGGCCGGGTAGATGATGACGGGGTTCTCCGTCTTGAAGATGGTCTTGATGCCGGCCAGCGCCTCCCGGCCGAGCTTCCCGAATTCCGGGCCGCGATGATCGATGGTCGGCTTCGCGATCGCGGCGAGCACGGGAAGTGGTGTGTTCGTCGGCCCAGGGATCTGCAGGAAATGACGGCCGGCCTGGTAGCTCACTGGACCCTCCCGACGGGCATTTGCCCGAATTGTATTTTGTATTATCTTTGGCCGCGGCGGCGTCAAGCCTTGCCGAGGCAACGACACGAATGACCCTAACGAGCCGGAGCGGCAGATCGCGCGACCTCGGGCTGGAGCGCCGGCTGGCGAATGCCCTGGAGGGCGAGGTCCGCTTCGACGCCTTTACGCGCGGGCGCTATGCGACGGACGCCTCGATCTACCAGATCGTGCCGGCCGGGGTGCTGTTCCCGAAGAACGAGGCCGACATTCAGGCCACCCTCTCGATCGCGCGCGAGCATGGCGTGCCTGTGATCGCGCGCGGCGGCGGCACGTCGCAGAACGGCCAGCCGATCGGCGCCGGCCTCGTGCTCGATTGCTCGCGCCACCTGAACACGATCGGCTCGGTGGACGCGGAGGCCGGCACGGCCGTGGTCCAGCCCGGCGTCGTGCTGGAGCACCTGAACGCGCGCCTCCGCCGGGAGGGCTTGTTCTTCCCGGTCGAGCCGTCGACGGCGAGCCGCTGCACGATCGGCGGCATGACGGGCAACAATTCCTGCGGCGCCCGCTCCATCCGGTACGGCAAGATGGTCGACAACGTGCTCGGGCTGCGGGCGCTCATGCCGGATGGCGAGGCGATGTCAGCCGGGCCGCGGGGCGGCAACGCGGCTGGGTTTGCGGGCTCGGATCGGGCGGCGAACCTCGCCGACCGCATGGTGGCGCTCGCCGACCGGGAGCGCGACGAAATCCTCCGCATGTTCCCGAAGGTGCAGCGGCGGGTGGGGGGCTACAACCTCGACGCGCTGCTGCCCGAGCACCCGAACCTCGCGCATCTGCTTGTCGGCTCGGAGGGCACCCTGGCGATCACGACGGAGGTGACCCTCAAGCTGTCACCGTTGCCGGCGCACCGCGTGATGGGCGTGTGCCACTTTCCGTCCTTCCGTTCGGCCATGGAGACGACACGGCACCTCGTCGAGCTCGGGCCGGTGGCGGTGGAGCTCGTCGACAACAACGTGCTCGTGCTGGGCGCCGACATCCCGCTCTTCCGCCGCACTCTCGCGGACATCACCAAGGGGCAGCCGAACTGCCTGCTGCTGGTCGAGTTCGCGGGCGACGACCTGGCCTCGCTTCGGCAGGATCTCCGCCGCCTCTCATCCTGCATGGCCGACCACGGCTTCGCGGACGCCGTCGTCGAAGTGGTCGAGCCGCCGCGCCAGCGCCTCGTCTGGGACGTGCGCGAGGCCTGCCTCAACATCATGATGTCCATGAAGGGCGACGGGAAACCCGTCTCCTTCATCGAGGATTGCGCGGTCCCGCTCGAGCACCTGGCCGACTACACCGACGCCGTGACCGAGCTGTTTGCGCAGCACGGCACGGTCGGCACCTGGTACGCACACGCGTCCGTCGGCTGCCTCCACGTCCGGCCGATCCTCAACATGAAGGACGAGGCCGGCGCCGGGGCCATGCGGGGGATCGCGGAGGCGGCCTGCGACCTCGTCCGCCGCTTCGAGGGCTCGCATTCGGGCGAGCACGGCGACGGGATTTCGCGCTCGGAGTTCCACGAGCGGATGTTCGGCACGCGGCTGGTCTGCGCCTTCGAGGAGGTGAAGGACGCCTTCGACCCGGAGAACCGGCTAAACCCGGACAAGATCGTGCGCCCGCACCGCATGGACGACCGGACCCTGATGCGGTTTCCGCCCGGCTACCAAACGGCGGAGCCGACACGGCCGGCGCTCGACTGGTCCGAATGGGGCTCGTTCGGCCAGGCGGTCGAGATGTGCAACAACAACGGCACCTGCCGGAAGACCCTGGCCGGCACGATGTGCCCGTCCTACCGGGCGACACTGGACGAGCAGCACGTCACCCGCGGGCGGGCGAACTCGCTCCGGCTCGCCATCTCCGGCCAGCTCGGGCCGGATGCGTTCACGTCGCCGGAGATGAAGGAGACGCTCGACCTGTGCGTCTCGTGCAAGGGCTGCCGCCGCGAATGCCCGACCGGCGTCGACATGGCCCGGATGAAGATCGAGTTTCTGCACCACTACCATGCGCGGCATGGCCTGCCCCTGAAGGAGCGGCTGATCGCGCATCTGCCGCGCTATGCGCCGATCGCCGCCAAACTCGCCCCGCTTCTCAACCTGCGCGACCGGATCGGGCCGGTGGCGCGGGCGAGCGAGCGCCTTCTCGGCTTGTCGGCCCGCCGCACCCTGCCGCAATGGCGCCAGCCCTGGTCGGAGAGCGGCACCCCCGCCTCACCCGACGCGATCCGGGGCGACGGGCTCGACCTCGTGCTCTTCGGCGACACGTTCAACCGTTATTACGAGCGCGAGAACCTGGAAGCGGCCGAGCGCGTGCTCCGCGCCGCTGGCTACCGGCTGCACCGGGTCGCCCCGACGGACGGCACGCGGCCGCTCTGCTGCGGCCGGACCTATCTGTCCGCCGGCCTCGTGGACGAGGCGCGCCGCGAGGCGCGGCGGACCGTCGATGCGCTCTCGCCCTTTGTCGCCCGGGGGGCGCGCGTTGTCGGGCTCGAGCCCTCCTGCATCCTCACGTTCCGGGACGAGTTCTTCGCCCTGCTGCCGAAGGCCGATGTCGAGCCGCTGGCCGAGGCTTCGCAGCTGTTCGAGGAGGCGCTCGCGGCCGATCTCGCATCCGGGCGCATCGCCCTGCCCCTGTCGGACCAGGGCGGGCGCATCGCGCATTTGCACGGCCATTGCCACCAGAAGTCGTTCGGGGCCATGGGAGCCGTCGAGGCGGTCATGAAGTCCGTTCCGGGGCTGGAGGTCAGAACCATCGAATCGAGCTGCTGCGGCATGTCGGGCGCCTTCGGGTATGGCGCGGCGACGATCGACATCTCCTTCGCCATGGCCGAGCTCTCGCTGCTGCCGGCGGTCCGCAAGGCCGGGCCGGACGACCTCGTCGTGGCCGACGGCACGAGCTGCCGCCACCAGATTGCCGACGGCGCCGGACGCGAGGCGGTGCATGTCGCGCGCGTGCTCGACGGCGCGCTGAGGCCCGCATGAGCCAGGCCCTCCGCAACGCCCCGATCAGCAAGCGCTACCTCCATGACGAGGTGGCCGACCGCATCCGCGAGCTCATCCGCGACGGCGAACTCGAGCCGCGCGCCCGCGTGAACGAGCTCGAGCTGTCCGAGCGCTTCGGCATCTCGCGCACGCCGCTGCGCGAGGCCATCAAGATCCTGGCGACCGAAGGGCTGCTCGAGCTGCTGCCCAACAAGGGCGCGCGCGTCGCCTCCATCTCGGCCGAGGAGACGGACGAGGTGATCGAGGTCGTGGCCGGGCTCGAGGCGACCGCGGCGGAACTCGCCTGCCGGGCGATCACGGAGGAGGAGATTGCCGCGATCGCGGCGAAACACGCCCGCATGGTCGAGGCATGGCGGGAAGGCGACAACGTCGCTTATTTCACGCTGAACCGCGAGATCCACGAGGCGATCATGGCCGCGGCCCGCAACGCGACCCTGCAGGGCATCTACGCGACGCTCTCCGGCCGCATTCAGCGGGCCCGCTACGCCGCGCACAAAACCCCGCAGCAATGGCAGCGCGCCGTGGACGAGCACGAGGACATGCTGCGGCTCCTCAAGGCGCGCGACGGCGAAGCGCTCGCGGCCGTGATGCGCCGGCACATCCGGGGCAAGACCGAGCTGATCCTGGCGAGCTACGGGTGACGCTTACGCCGCCTCGTCGCGGCGGCTCGGCCGAATGAGGATCTCGGCCGGAATGCCGAGGCTGTCATGCAGGCGCCGGATCATCTCGATCGACAGCCCGCGCTTTCGGCCCAGGACTTCCGCCACGCGGTTCCTCGTGCCGATCAAGGGTTCGAGATCCTTGCGCTCCAGTCCCTGCTGCTCCATCCGAAACCGGATGGCCTCGATGGGATCCGGAGGATCAATCGGGTGGTGCCTGAGTTCATAGGCCTCGATCAGGGTCGCGAGCACATCCAAACGGTCGCCGGCCACAGTCCCGCTTTTCGCACCCCAGAGCCGCTCGACCTCTTCCATCGCGGCAGCGTGGTCGGCCTCAGTCCGGATCGGCCTGATCTCACTGGCCATGCTTCACCTCCTTGGCGTCGATCTCGTCATAGGCGCCATGCGTCCCGACCCACTTGATCCAGACGATGCTCTTCTCGAAGTCGACAGCCGCGATCAGCCGGTAGTCGTTGCCCTTGAGGTTGAACACGACGCGCTCGGCGCTGACGATGCTGGCCGTCGCGTAGCGCTTCTTGATGTCCGCCGAATTGCGCCACTCGGCCCGGCTCACTTCGGCGTACCATGCATCCAAGGCGGCCTTCACGGCCGGCCGGTCCTTATGGCCCGCGAGGCCGTCCACGAACTCGCGCAAGGTCCGGCGTGAGATGATGCGCATCGAAGCGGCATCCTATGCTGGTCCCGTTTTGGGATCAAGCCTGAGCGCCTACTCCCTCAGCCATCCCAGCGGCAGCGCCGTGCCCTCCTTCAGGGTCTGCAGCACCACGGCGGAGCGGACGTTGGCGACGCTGTCGTGCGGGAGCAGGTGCTGGTTCACGACCTCGGACAAGGCCGGGAGGTCCGGTACGATCATCTTGAGCAGATAATCGGCGTCGCCCGTCAGCGCATGCGCCTCCAGCACGAAGTCGAGCCGGCCGACGAGGTCGGCGAAGCGGCGGGCGTTGTCGGGCGAGTGCCGGGCGAGCGTCACCTGCGTGAAGACCGTCACGCCGAGGCCGAGCCGCGCCGGCGCGAGTTGGGCCGGGTAGCCGCGGATTACGCCGCGTTCCTCCAGGCCGAGACGGCGGCGCGAGCATTGGCTCGCGGACAGGCCGACACGATCGGCCAGCTCCTGGTTCGTCAGGCGGCCGTCCTCCTGCAGCGCTGCGAGGATCTTGAGATCGAAGGTGTCCAGCGTGACCGATTTCAGCAATCTTCCGGGCCTCCGTGCGCACTTCTTGCAGCAGCAGTCGCCCGGGGCGTCAACTTCGCGCGCATCGTGCACGCGGCCCGTGGTGAGATCAGCCTCTCACAGAGGTGATGACATGGGCCCCTTTCCGCACGACGCTCCCCCGCCCGCGATCTCGGACGAGAACCCGATGGGCACAGACGGGTTCGAGTTCGTCGAGTTCTGTCACCCCGATCCAGCCGCGCTCGACCGGCTGTTTCGGCAGATGGGATTTGCGGCGGTCGCGAGGCACCGCTCGAAGGACGTAACGCTTTACCGCCAGGGCGACATCAACCTGCTCCTGAACGCCGAGCCCGGCTCCTTCGCGGCGAAATTCGCGGCCGAGCACGGCCCCTCGGCGCCGGCCATGGCCTTCCGGGTCGTCGATGCGCAGCGTGCCTACCAGCGCGCGCTCGCACTCGGCGCAAAGCCGGTGGAGCGGGAGGTCGCGGCGGGCGAGCTGACGATCCCGGTCATCGAAGGGATCGGCGGCCTGCACATCTACCTCGTCGACCGCTACGGCCAGAAGGGCTCGATCTACGACGTCGATTTCGCCTGGACGGGCGAGGCGGATCCGCATCCCGAGGGTTCCGGCCTCTGGTACATTGACCACCTGACGCACAACGTGCAGCGCGGCCGCCTGAACGAATGGGCCGGCTTCTACGAAAAGCTCTTCAACTTCCGCCAGATCCGTTACTTCGATATCTCCGGAAAGCTCACCGGCCTGCATTCGCGGGCCATGACGAGCCCCGACGGCAAGATCCGCATCCCGATCAACGAGGATGCCGGCGAGCAGGGGCAGATCGAGGAATACCTGAGGGAGTACAAGGGCGAAGGAATCCAGCACGTTGCCCTCGGGGCGCGCGACCTCTACGATTCCATCGAGACCCTCCAGGAGAACGGCGTCGCGTTCATGCCGGCACCGAACGAGGTGTATTACGCGCGCATCGACCGGCGGCTGCCGAAGCACGGCGAGGACGTGGAACGGCTACGCCGCAACGGCATCCTGATCGACGGTGAGGGCGTGGTCGAGGGCGGCTTCACCAAGGTGTTGCTGCAGCGCTTCGGCCAGACGGCGATCGGCCCCATCTTCTTCGAGTTCATCCAGCGCAAGGGCGACGACGGCTTCGGCGAAGGCAACTTCAAGGCGCTCTTCGAGTCGATCGAGGAAGACCAGATCCGCCGCGGCGTGCTGAAACCGGAGCCGGCCTGACCGGCTCCGCCCGACCAGAACAGATCCGAGGAGGCCGTCCCATGAACGTGCAGCACCCGTCAGGCTTCGCGCTCGATCAGGGACGCACCGGCCAGAGCGCGCTGGAGCCCGGCTACATGTCGGGCTTCGGCAACGGCTTTGAGACGGAGGCGCTGCCCGGCGCTCTCCCGATCGGCCGCAACTCGCCGCAGCGCTGCCCCTACGGGCTCTATGCCGAGCAGCTGTCGGGCTCGCCCTTCACCGCGCCGCGGGCGTCGAACGAGCGGAGCTGGCTCTATCGCATCCGCCCGACCGTCGCGCATTGGGGTGCCTTCCGGAAGATCGATTCCGGGCTCTGGCGCACTGCGCCCTGCGCCGAGGTA
>JAQGJZ010000031.1 GCA_028290385.1 Enterovirga sp. | reverse complement strand
CGACGATGGTCAGCACGAACAGAAACGCGACGGGGTAGACCAGGAGGGCCCCGGTCTTGCCCAGCGCCGCAGCGACGAAATCCATCACTCTCTCCTTAAAGCCGTGCCGCCGCGGACCGGGCCACCGGCGCGAGCAGGCCGGCCGCGATCCGTCTTGCTTCGCGATCGAGCGCCAGCGCGTCTTCGATCGTCGCGGGCTCGCCGCCCGCAGCCCCGCCGAACGCGGCGCAGGTCTCCTCGACCACGCGCGCGATGTCGGAGAACGTGGCGCGCCCCTCGAGGAAGGCCGCGACCGCGATCTCGTTGGCTCCGTTCAGGACCGCCGGCATGCCGCCCCCTGCGGCCAGTGCCGCACGCGCCAGCCGCAGGCACGGGAACCGCGCCTCGTCCGGAGCCTCGAACGTAAAGCCCCCGATCGCGGCAAGATCGAGACGCGGCACGTCCATGGTCAGCCGCCGCTCGATCGCGAGGCAGTTCGCAATCGGGATCTTCATGTCCGGATTGGCGAGGCCGGCCGTGACGGCGCCGTCGCGCCAATGCACGAGGCCGTGGATGATCGATTGCGGGTGCACCACGACGTCGAGCTGATCCGGCCCGAGGCCGAACAGGTGGTGCGCCTCGATCAGCTCAAGCCCCTTGTTCATCAGGCTCGCCGAATCGACGTTGATCTTGGCGCCCATCGAATAGGTCGGGTGCTTGGCCGTGTGCGCCGGCGTCGCATCCGCGATCCGGGCGGCGTCCCAGGTCCGGAACGGCCCGCCGGAGGCGGTCAGCGTCATCGTGACCACGTCGTCCGGGTGCCCGGAGGCGAGCGCCTGCGCGAGCGCGTTGTGCTCCGAATCCATGGGCAGGATCACGGCGCCGATGGCCGCCGCATCGCGCATAAAGGCCGCGCCGGCGCAGACGAGGCTTTCCTTGTTGGCGAGCCCAATCCGCCGCCCGGGCTTCAGCGCCGCATGGGTCGGCGCCAGACCGGCGACGCCGGAGATCGCCGCGACGATCGTCTCGGCCTCCCGCTCGACGGCCTCAAGCACGGCCGAGGCCCCTGCCCCATTCGCGATTCCCGATCCCGACAGCGCGTCCCGCAGCGCCGTCTGCCGCGAGGCATCGGCGAGCGCGACAAAGGACGGGCGCAGCCGGCGCGCCATCTCGGCGACGCCGCGCACGTCGCTGCCGGCCACAAGGGCGGCGACCTCGAACCGTCCGGGATGCTGGGCGAGGACGTCGGCGGTCGATTTGCCGATCGAGCCCGTCGCTCCGAGAATGGTGATGCGATGCCCCAAAAGCTTCTCCTCAGCGCGCCAGGCGCGAGCCTGCCAGGGCGACGCCACAGAGAAGCGCCACCGCCGCAAAACCGTCGAGCCGGTCCATGACGCCGCCATGGCCCGGGATGAGCTGCCCCGAATCCTTCGCGCCGAAGCGGCGCTTCAGCCCGGATTCGGCGAGATCGCCGACCTGGCTGGCGACCGACGCGAACGCGGAGGCGAGCACGATGCCGAAGACCCCGCCCGGGAACCCCGTGCCGCCGCCGCGGCCGAACTGCACCACGAGCGTGCCGACCAGCGTGGCACCGCCGACCCCGCCGAGGAAGCCCGACCAGGTCTTCTTCGGGCTGATCGTCGGGGCGAGCTTGGGCCCGCCGAGCGCCCGGCCGGTGAAATAGGTCGCAACATCCGTGGTCCAGACCACCCCGAACATCCATAGCACCGCGAGGGTGCCGAAATCCGGATCGTCGCGCAGCATGGTCGGAATGGCCGCAACGACGGCGGCGCAGAGGAAGCCGGCGGTCGCCCAAGCCCGGTCGCGCGGCGTCTCGGCCAGCAGGGCGATTGCGCCCAGCACGAGGCCGAGGAGGGCGATCTCGCCCCACCATCCCGTATCGAGCTTGTAGGCGACGACGAGGCCGGCGAGGCCGGCGGCGCACAGGGCGCCGAGGATGGCGCGGGGCTGCGCCCGCGTGATCGACAGCCACTCGAAGGCGATCGCGATGCCGGCCGCGAGCCACAGCGCCGCGAAAACCGGGCCGCCGAGCCAGGCCGTGCCGAGCGCAAGCGCCGCGAGCACGATGCCGGACGCGGCGCGCAGGCCGAGTTCCCCAGCCTGCTTCCCCGCGCGCCCGTTTGGATCAGCCACCCTCAGACAGCCTTCACGCTCCGCCCGCCGAAGCGGCGGTCGCGACCGCGGAACACGTCCAGCGCATGGCGGAAGGCCGCTTCGTCGAAGTCGGGCCAGAGATCGGGCAGAAACACGAACTCGGAATAGGCGGTCTGCCAGGGCAGGAAGTTCGATACCCGCATCTCGCCCGAGGTGCGGATCACGAGGTCGGGGTCGGGGATGCCGCGCGTGTCGAGCGCGGCCGTGATGGTATCCATGTCGATCGCGTCCGGATCGAGCGCGCCCGCCTGCACCTGCCGGGCGAGGCGGCGCACCGCTTCAACGATCTCCTGCCGCCCGCCGTAATTGAACGCGACCACGAGGTTGAGGCCGGTGTTCTGGCGCGTGACCTCCTCCGCTTCGTCCAGAAGAACGCGGATGTCGTCGGCCAGCGCGCCGCGCTGCCCGATCACGGTCACGCGGACGTTGTTGGCGTGGAGCTGCGCCAAATCGACCCGGATGAAGCGTTTCAGCAGCCCGAACAGGTCGGCCACCTCCTGCGCCGGGCGGCGCCAGTTCTCGGCCGAGAAGCCGTAGACGGTGAGGTGCTCGATGCCGAGCGTCGCCGCGGCCCGCACCGTGCGCCGGACGGCCTCGACGCCGCGCCGATGTCCTTCGAGGCGCGGCAACCCGCGGCTCGACGCCCAGCGGCCGTTGCCATCCATGATGATGGCGACGTGGCGGGGCAGCGGAGCGAGCGCCGGCTCAGCCAGCGCGATACTCAAGGCCGTGGATTCGGATGGCATGCGGGGTCCTGCTCGCCGAACTCGCGAAGATTAGACCTGCATGATTTCCTTTTCTTTAGCGGCCACCACGCTGTCGATCTCGGCGATGGTCTGGTCGGTCGCCTTTTGGACCTGGTCGGCCTGACGCTTGCCGTCATCCTCGCTGATGTCGCCGTCCTTCTCCATCTTCTTCAGGGCGTCGAGGCCGTCGCGGCGCACATGGCGGGCGGCGATGCGCGCCTCCTCGGCATATTTGTGCGCGACCTTCACCATCTCCTTGCGGCGCTGCTCGTTCATCTCCGGGATGCGCAGGCGGATGACCTGGCCCTCCGTCTGGGGGTTCAGGCCGAGATCGGACTGGCGGATCGCCTTTTCGACCGCCGTCACCATGCTGCGGTCCCAGACCTGGATGGACAGGAGGCGCGGCTCGGGCACGCTCACGGTCGCGACCTGCGCCATGGACATCGTTGCCCCATAGGCTTCGACCTGGATCGGCTCGACGAGGCTCGGCGTGGCGCGGCCGGTGCGCAGGCTTCCGAGGTCTTGCTTGAGCGAATTGATCGCGCCCTGCATGCGGCGTTTCAGATCGCTGACATCGAACGTCGTGGCGGCCATGGACGTGGTTCTCTTATGAATTGTAAGGGTTTAAGCGCGGCCCGCGCATGCATCAAGGGGCGACGACCGTGGAGGGCGCCTCGCCGTCCAGGATCGCCTTGACCGAGCTCGGCGCATGCACCGAGCCGACGATCACGGTCAGCCGCGACTCGCGCGCCAGCGCAAAGGCGGCGGTGTCCATCACCTTCAGGTCGCGGCGGATCGCCTCGTCATGCGTGAGCCGGTCATAGCGCACGGCCTCCGGATCGACCTTCGGATCGGCCGAATACACGCCGTCCACCTGCGTCGCCTTCAGCACCGCGTCGCAATGCAGCTCGGCCGCGCGGAGCACGGCCGCCGTGTCCGTGGTGAAAAAGGGGTTGCCCGTCCCGCCGGCGAGCACGATCACCTGGCCGCGGGCCAGGTGGTGCAGCGCGGGCTGGCGCGCATAGGTCTCGCAGATCGTCGGCATGGACACGGCCGACATCGTCCGGGCCGACACGCCTGCGGCGTTCAGCGCCGTCTCGAGCGCCAGCGAGTTCATCACGGTCGCCAGCATGCCCATCGAATCCGCGGTCGGCCGGTCGATCCAGCCGGCCTGGCTGATGCGGGTGCCGCGGATGATGTTGCCGCCGCCGACCACCACCGCGAGCTGCGTGCCGCGCGCGGCGGTCGCCGCGATGTCGGCCGCGAGTTCGGCGAGCGTCGGGGCGTACAGCCAGTAACCGTCGGGCGCGGCGAGCGCCTCGCCGGACAGCTTCACGAGAACGCGCCGATACGGCCTTGTCACAGATCACATCTCCTCGGAACCGCGCCCGGCGGTCCCACCCCTTGCCCATACGAAAAGGGCGGCCCTGAGGCCGCCCTGATCAATCAGGCCGAAGCGCCGTTGCCGTCCGGCTTCTTTCCGATTCCCGATTGCGCCGCCACCTCGGCCGCGAAGTCGCTTTCTTCTTTTTCGATGCCCTCGCCGAGCGCGAAGCGCACAAAGCCCTTCAGCTCGACCGGCTTGCCGAGCTTGGAGCCGGCCTCCTTCAGCATCTGCGCGACCGACTTGGACGGGTCGTACACGAAGGCCTGATCGAGGAGGGTATTCTCCTTGTAGTAGCTCTTCAGCCCACTCTCGATGATCTTGGCGAGCACGTTGTCCGGCTTGCCGGCGTTCTTCTCGCGCAGGATCGCGCTTTCGCGCTCAACGACCGCGGAATCGACGCCCGAGGCATCCACCGCGACCGGGTTCATGGCCGCGACATGCGCGGCAATCTGGCGGCCGAGCGTCGAGAGCTCGGCGACATCGCCGGCCGATTCGAGCGCCACGATGACGCCGATCTTGCCGAGGCCTTCGGAGACCTGGTTGTGCACATAGGTCGCCACCACGCCCTCGCTCACCTCGAGCTTGGCGACGCGGCGGATCGTCATGTTCTCGCCGATGGTGGCGACGAGCTCCTGGATCTTGTCCTTCAGGCTCGTGGTCGAGCCCGGCATGTGCGCGGCCTCGAGCGCCTCGACGCTGGCAGTCGTCATCAGGGCGACCTTGGTCGCCTCACGCACGAAGGCCTGGAACGACTCGTTGCGGGCAACGAAGTCCGTCTCCGAGTTGATCTCGACCATGGCGGCCGAGCGGCCGGGGCTTTCCACGCCGACGAGACCCTCGGCAGCCGTGCGGCCGGCCTTCTTGGCGGCCTTGGCCAGACCCTTCTTGCGCAGCCAATCCACGGCGGCTTCGATGTCGCCCTGCACCTCGTTGAGGGCGGCCTTGCAGTCCATCATGCCTGCGCCGGTCTTCTCGCGCAGGTCTTTCACCATCGCGGCGGTGACGGTCGCCATCGTGCTTATCCTTCTTCAATTGCGGCGAAGCCGGCGCAGGGCCGGCTTCGCGTAAGGGGTTCTGATCGGGTCGGGGCCGCGGCTCAGGCGGCGGCTTCGATCAGGTTCCGGGCCTGGCCGATCCAGTCGTCGCGGTTGATGCGGCCGTTCAGCTTCAGGTCGGTGTCGAGCTTGGCGACATCGTCGGGCTGCATGGCGCCGAGCTGCCAATAGTGGAACACGCCGGCGTCGTTCAGCTTGTTGGCGAGCTGCGGGCCGACGCCCGTGAGCTTCGTCAGGTCGTCCGGCGCGCCGCGCGGGGCGGCGAGCAGCTCGAAGGCCTCGGTCGGCTCGGCCGGCTCGTTGACGTTGGCCACCGGCAGCTCCTCGACCATCGGCGCCTCTTCGGCCCCGATGTCGATGCCGAGGTCGCCCTGGCTGCGGCCGATGCCGTCCACCGCGGCGCGGGCGACGAGGTCGCAATAAAGCGCAATGGCGCGGCCCGCGTCATCGTTGGCCGGGACCGGATAGGCGATGCCCTCCGGGTCGCAGTTGGTGTCGACGATCGCCGCCACCGGGATGCCGAGACGGCCGGCTTCCTTGATCGCCAGCTGCTCCTTGTTGGTGTCGATCACGAACAGGAGGTCGGGCACGCCGCCCATGTCCTTGATGCCGCCGAGCGCCTTCTCGAGCTTGTCCTTCTCGCGGGACAGCATCAGGCGCTCCTTCTTGGTCAGGCCCGGGCCGCCGACGGACAGCGTCTCGTCGAGCGTGCGCAGGCGGCTGATCGAGCCGGAGATGGTCTTCCAGTTGGTCAGCATGCCGCCGAGCCAGCGGGAGTTCACATAATACTGGGCGGAGCGCTTCGCCGCGTCGGCGACGGCGTCAGAAGCCTGGCGCTTCGTGCCGACGAACAGCACGCGACCGCCCTTGGCGACCGTGTCGCTCACGGCCTGCAGGGCGCGGTGCAGCATCGGCGCGGTCTGCGCGAGGTCGATGATGTGGATGTTGTTGCGGGTGCCGAAGATGTAGGTCGACATCTTCGGGTTCCAGCGGTGCGACTGGTGGCCGAAATGGGCGCCAGCCTCGAGCAGCTGACGCATCGTGAAATCGGGAAGAGCCAAGGTTTTTCTCCGGTTATGCCGCCGCGGAGCGAAGAGGTCCGGCAAGGTGCCGAACACCGGGACGCCTCATTGGAATCATGAGGCCGCTACCGCGTGTGGAATACGCGCGCATATAGATGGTGCAGGACGGCAAGGCAAGGAGGGCGGGGCGGGCGAGCCGATCGGCGGACATCCGGCGATGTCGGCCAGGCAGGGCGAAGGCAGGGCATGGGGCACCCGCCCGGCAGCTCCCTTATCCCGATATGGCGCAGACCGACATGACGCGGTCCGGTTGGGGCGGCAGCCGCGTCCCGTTACCCCGGACGGCCGCCGGATGCCACCGATTTTTTCCGGCGCGCGAACGCCAAAAAGGCCACGCCAAGCTCGGCCATAAAGATCTCGCGGGCGCCGCCGAGCTTCCGCGCAAAGCCGGCGCGAAGATCGGCATGAAACACATGGCCTGATCATCTGCGAAGTGGCAGCCGCCATCTGGCTTCTGCGCAGGTCCGGCAGCTAGCTTGCTGCAGGCGGACTGTGTTTCGCCTGCGGAATGGGGGCCGATGCTCCCATTCCGGTTCGGATGAGGTGACCGGCGATAACCGACACAGGCGCGCGCAGACGCACGGGAGAACGGCTCAGGGCCGGGCGACCTCCCAGGTCGTCGTGCCGTCCTTATTATCCTTGAGCTGAACGCCCATTGCCTTCAGCTCGTCCCGGATGCGATCCGACTCGGCCCAGTTCTTGGCCGCGCGGGCTGCGAGGCGCAGCTCGATCTGCTGCTGAACCGCGCCCGCGTCGACCTCGGCCGCCTTCGGGCTCTCGATCGCGCCCCTGAAGCCGAGGGCTCGGAGCGTCGGCCAAAGCTGGGCGCCGCCCTCCTCGCGCTCGAGCTCGTGCAGCTCGGCCAGGGCTTTGGGCGTATTCAGGTCGTCGAGCAGCGCCTCCCCGACGGACGGCGCCAGACGCGCCTCGCCATCGGGCGCGAAATCCGACCGCGCGCGCCAGGAGGCCAGCGTCCGCCAGCTCTCCTCCAGACCGCGCACGGTCCAATCGATCGGCTGGCGGTAATGCGTCTTCAGCATGTTGAAGCGGATCACCTCGCCCGGCCAATCCTGCAGCGCCTCGCGGATGGTCACGAAGTTGCCGAGCGACTTCGACATCTTGTCGCCTTCGACCTGCAAAAACCCGTTATGCAGCCAGTAATTCGCCATCACGGGCGTGGTGAAGCAGCAGCGCGACTGCGCGATCTCGTTCTCGTGGTGCGGGAAGATGAGATCGAGCCCGCCCGCATGGATGTCGAAGGTCTCGCCGAGGTGCCGCCACGACATGGCGGAGCACTCGATGTGCCAGCCCGGCCGACCCGGGGCCGCGATGCCGGCCGGCGAGGGCCATGAGGGCTCGCTGGCCTTGGACGGCTTCCACAGCACGAAATCCAGCGGCGAGCGCTTGTAGGGCGCGACGTCG
The DNA here is from genome assembly GCA_028290385.1 of Enterovirga sp. GTDB lineage: Bacteria > Pseudomonadota > Alphaproteobacteria > Rhizobiales > Beijerinckiaceae > Enterovirga. The sequence continues at coordinate 12,841 of JAQGJZ010000031.1, read as the reverse complement.
ACGCGGGCTCCGGCTTCCATCTCGTCGAGCGGCCGCTTCGAGAGAGAGCCGTAATCGGGCATGGACGGCACGTCGAAGAGCACGTGGTCCTCGGCCACATAGGCGTGGCCCGAGCGCACCAGCCCGTCGATGAGGCGGCGCATTTCCGCGATGTGGTCCGTCGCCCGCGGCTCCACCATGCGCGGGCGCTCCCCGGGCACGTTCACGTCCTCCGGCATGAGCACGCCGAGCGCCCGGATGTCCTCGTGGAACTGCGCCAGGGTGCCGTCCGTCAGCTCCCGGATGGAGATGCCCCGCTCGGCCGCCCGCGCGTTGATCTTGTCGTCCACGTCCGTGACGTTGCGCGCATAGGTGACGTGCGCCTCGCCGTAGAGGTGGCGGAGCAGGCGGAACAGCAGGTCGAAGACGATGATCGGGCGCGCGTTCCCGATATGCGCGAAATCATAGACCGTCGGGCCGCAGACATACATCCGCACATGCGTCGGATCGATCGGCCGGAACTCCTCCTTCCGGCGCGTCAGCGTGTTCGTCAGCCTCAGCGGCGCGGCCATGTCCGGATTCTCCGACAACGCCCCTCCCCTATCATCGCAGACCTGCCGCATTGCGGTGCAATATGGCAACAGGACCGGGCGGACTCACCCCGGGAGGGGCGTCGCGCATTGCCGGTCGGGGTCGAATCCGTCAAGAGCGGCGGCCCGCACCGCGTCGGAGTGCGCTGCCGCACCTCCGGTTGCAGGCCTACCACTTAAAGCTTTGTTCATGGCCGCAGGCCAAGACTTTTCAGACAAGCGAGCCGTTCGGCTTCAAAGGATGTTTACGATGCGTCGCAGGGTGGCCATGCTCGGGATCGTTGCGTCCGTGCTCGGCGGCGCCATGATCTTCGGCATGCCCGAGAGCGTGTCCGGCGAAGCTCCGCTGAATGCCACCTTCGTGGTGCCGGCCGACGACAGCTACGGCGTCGCCGAGTGCACGACGGCGGCCTGCGGCAAGGTCGTCGCCGACCAGTGGTGCATGGCGCAGGGCTTTGCCCACTCCGTGTCCTTCGGCGATGCCGAGCCGGCCGAAGTGACCGGCTCCATCAAGGCCCGGATGATCCGCCCGAGCCAGGTCGAAAGTCGGCCCATCTCGATCACCTGCGGCCGCTGACCGGAGGGCCGCCCGGCCCTCGGATCAATCCTTCACGAAATCGCCGCAGCGCTGAACCGCGCTCTCCTGCCCCCAGGGCATGACGGGCACGGTTGAGGTCGAGTTCTGCGGCGACCCCTCGATCACCCGGTCTGAATAGACGAGGTAGACGAGGACGTTGCGCTTGGGATCGCAGCCGCGCACGATCTGCATCCGCTTGAAGATCAGCGAGCGACGCTCGGAAAACACGACATCGCCCTGCTCGAACTTGTCCTTGAACTTGATCGGCCCGACCTGACGGCAGGCAAGCGACACCTCCGAGCGCTCCTCAGCCAGGCCGAGCGAGCCCTTCACGCCGCCCTTCTCGGGCACGGTGTAGTGGCAGGCGACGCCCTCCACCTGCGGATCGTCGATGCCGTAGACGGCGAGCTTGTCGTTCGGCGTCAGCGCACGCCAGACGGTCGATTTCTTGAAAATCTCGTCCGGACCATCCGCGGTGGCCGGCCCCAGCAGCGCCATCCCGGCGGCCACACCCGCACCGATCCCCAACACCCAGCGCCGCATCACGTTCTCCTCGCTCGGGCCCGCATATGGGGAGCGCGGCCGCGCTTCGGGAGATGCGCCCGTCAGTCCTCGGCGAGTGCCCGCGCCACGGCCTGCGGCTCGCGCTCGATGACCCGAAGATAGGCGAGCGCCGCCGAATCCGGCGTCGAGCGCGCCTGCTCCCAATCTTTCAATCGTGCCGGGTTGATCCTGTACCGCTCGGCTAACGTGGCCTGGTCAGGCCAAGCCCCTCCTGCACGCGGCGGACCGTCCTCGCCGCCGCCATCCGGGACAGCTCCTGCTCGGTGAGCGGGAGATTGTCGGCATCCTCCCGGGCGAGGCGCTCGATATCGTCGTCCGAGAGCGCATCGAGCCGAGCACGCTCGTCCGGCGAGAACTGGTAGGGGCTCGCAGTCACGTCCGAGAGCGTCTTACGGATGATGGCCATAGCGTTCCCGCTCCTCCCGGCTCGCTCTCCGCGCGGAGATGATGCGCGCAACGCCCCGACGCGGTGTCCAGGTGACCGTCAGATGAAACCCGTCGACGACACCGATGGTGTTGAACCGAGCCTCACCATAGTCGCGGCGCCGATCCACTTCCTCCAGGCGCTCGGGATCGGCGAACACCTGGATTGCGGCCTCAAAGGACACGCCGTGCTTTGCAATGTTGAGAGCGGCCTTGTCCTCGTCCCACTCGAACGTCGGTTGGTGCTGGAGATCCACGATATACGGAATCTCCGCACCGAGACAAGCTCACACGACCTCGCCGCCGAGGCGCTCGCGGACCCGCTCCGGCCCGATCAGGGGCAGCAGGGCCGCGAGTTCCGGGCCGTGATCGAGGCCGGTCAGCGCCAGCCGGAGGGGCAGAAACAGGGCGCGGCCCTTCAGCCCCGTTTCGGCCCGGACCGCATCGGTCCAGAGCTTCCAGGTGGTCGCGTCCCAGGGCTCGGGCGGCAACAGGCGCAGGGCGGTTGCGACCAGCGCCGGGTCGTCGATCCGCGGGGCAACCGGCCCCTCGACCACGCCCCACCAGCGCAGGGCATCGCCGAACCGGCCGAGATTGGCCCGAACGGCATTCCAAAAATCCTCGCCGCCGCCGATGCGCAGATCCTCGAGCCGCGGCCGGGCGACGGCATAGGGCATCGCGTGCACGAAGCGCGCGTTGAGGGCATCGAGCTCGGATTCGTCGAACTTCGCCGGCGCGCGGGAGATGTGCGCAAGGTCCACCAGCGACCCGAGCTCGGCGAGCGATGCGACGGGGCGCACGGCCTCGGAGGAGCCGACGAGCACGGCGAGCGCCGCGATGGCGAGCGGCTCGTAGCCGTCTTCGGCGAGCTGGCGCAGCGACAGCGCGCCCGAGCGCTTGGACAGCCCCTCCCCGCTCACCGTGGTGAGCAGGTTGTGGTGGCCGAAGGCCGGCGCCGGTGCGCCGAGCGCCTCGAAGAGCTGGATCTGCACGCCCGTATTCGTGACGTGGTCCTCGCCGCGGACCACGTCCGTGACCGCGAGCGCGATGTCGTCGACGACTGAGGGCAGCGTGTAGAGGTAGGACCCGTCCTCCCGCACCAGCACCGGGTCGGACAGCGAGGCGCAATCGACGTGGCACGGCCCGCGGACGTGGTCGTTCCAGGCGACGACGCGCGGCTCGAGCCGGAAACGCCAATGCGGGCGCCGTCCCGCTTCCTCCAGCTGGCGCCGATCCGCCTCGCCGAGCGCCAGCGCGGCGCGGTCGTAGATCGGGGGCTGGCCACGGGAGAGCTGGATGCGGCGCCGGCGCTCCAGCTCCTCCGCGGTCTCGTAGCAGGGATAGAGCCGGCCAGACGCCTTCAGGCGCTCGGCCGCATCGGCATAAAGCTCCATCCGGTCCGACTGGCGGACGACGACGTCCGGCGCGATGCCGAGCCAAGCGAGGTCGGCCTCGGTCTGATCGGCGTATTCGGTGCGCGAGCGCTCGGCGTCGGTGTCGTCGAAGCGCAGCACGAAGGTGCCGCCCTCGCGTCGCGCGACCAGCGCGTTCAGGAGCGCGGTGCGCGCATTGCCGATGTGGATGAGGCCCGTCGGGGACGGGGCGAAACGGAGAACCGGAGCCATGGCGGCCATGTAGTGGCTTCGCCGGGTGCTGTCTCCCGCCATTCGATGGGCTGGCGCCCCGAGGCCCTGCGCGGATCCGTCGCCTTCCGCACGAAAAGGCCGGAACCGGTCAAGGTTGTCGCAGTTGTCCCGGCATCTTTCGATGGGAGACTGACATGCTCAAGGGTGGCCTTCTCTGGCTGATCGGCATTCCGCTGCCGATCATCATTTTGATCGCGCTGTTCACGAACTGGCTCTGAGCCGTTCTTCTGCGAACACCCGGCGCATTCAGGAAGGGGCGGTTCATCACCGCCCCTTTTTGCTGCCCGTTACTCGGCCGCGGCCGGGATCTGGATGCCGCGGGCGACCCGCTCCTGCTTGATGAGCTCGGCCGTCATGAACGCCACCTCGAGCGCCTGCTCGGCGTTCAGCCGCGGGTCGCAGAAGGTGTGGTAGCGATCGCCCAGGTCCTGGTCCGTCACGGCGCGGGCGCCGCCGGTGCATTCGGTGACGTTCTTGCCCGTCATCTCGAGGTGCACGCCGCCGGCATGCGTCCCTTCCGCCTGATGGACGCCGAAGAAGGACCTGATCTCGCCGACAACCAGCTCGAACGGCCGCGTCTTGTAGCCGTTGCCCGACTTCACGGTGTTGCCGTGCATCGGGTCGCAGGACCAGATCGGGGTCCGGCCCTCGCGCTTCATCGCCCGCACCAGCGCCGGCAGGTGGTCGGCCACCTTGGTGGCGCCGAAGCGGCAGATCAGCGTCAGGCGCCCGGGCTCACGGTCCGGATCCAGGATGTCGGCCAGGCGCAGCAGCCCGTCCGGCGTCAGCGAGGGGCCGCATTTCAGGCCGATCGGGTTCTTGATGCCGCGCGCATATTCGATGTGCGCATGGTCCGGCTGGCGCGTGCGGTCGCCGATCCACACCATGTGCCCGGAGGTCGCGTAATAATCGCCCGTGGTGGAATCCACCCGCGTCAGCGCCTGCTCGAAGCCGAGCAGCAGCGCCTCGTGGCTAGTGTAGAAATCCGTCGTGCGCATCTCGGGATGCACCTCGGGATCGATCCCGATCGCCCGCATGAAGGCGAGCGTCTCGGAGATGCGGTCCGCCAGCTCGCGGTAGCGCGAGGATTGCGCCGAGTCCTTGGCGAAGCCCAGCATCCAGCGGTCGACATTGTCGAGGTTGGCGTAGCCGCCGGTCGCGAAGGCGCGCAGCAGGTTCAGCGTCGCGGCCGATTGCCGATACGCCTCGAGCTGCCGGCGCGGATCGGGCTCGCGCGCCGCCGCCGTGAAATCGTTGTCGTTGATGATGTCGCCGCGGTAGCTCGGCAGCTCCACGTCGCCGATGGTCTCCGTCGGGGCGGAGCGTGGCTTCGCGAACTGGCCCGCGATGCGGCCGACCTTTACGACGGGCGAAGCGCCCGCGAAGGTGAGCACCACGGCCATCTGCAGGAACACGCGGAAGAAATCGCGGATGTTGTCCGCCGAATGCTCGGCGAAGCTCTCGGCGCAATCGCCGCCCTGGAGCAGGAAAGCCTCGCCGGCCGCGACCTTGCCCAACGCCCGTTTGAGCTTGCGCGCCTCGCCTGCAAACACGAGCGGCGGAAACCCGGCGAGCTGGGCCTCGACGGCGCCGAGCGAATCCTGGTCCGCATAAAACGGCACCTGCTGGATCGGGCGCTGCCGCCAGCTGTCAGGTGCCCACCGCTCGTTCATCACCGTCTCCAGTTCATCTCCGTGACGACTGCGCCGTCTGCGAGTAACGGCCGCTTATACATCACAAGGCGGCGATAGCGAGGCTCGCGAGTGCCGCGGAATCCGCTGTCTCGCGCATGCAGGACGCCGTAAGACCCAGAACGGGAGCGAAGCGGAGGAAACCATGAGCGCAGCGGGCAAGATCGCCCTCGTCACGGGTGCCGGCACCGGCGTCGGCAAGGCGGCCTCGTTGGCCCTGCTGCGGGACGGCTGGTCCGTCGTGCTGTCCGGCCGCCGGCGCGAGCCGCTGGACGAGGTCGCAGCCGAGGCCGAGCCGGGCCGCACGCTCCTCGTGCCCAGCGACGTCACCCTGCCGGACGATGTGGACAACCTGTTCCGGCAAACGCGCGAGACCTTCGGGCGCCTGGACCTCCTGTTCAACAATGCCGGGCGCGGCGCCCCGGCGGTGCCGATCGAGGACCTGCCGCTCGAGACCTGGCGCGCGGTGGTCGACACGAACCTCACCGGGATGTTCCTGTGCATCCAGCACGCGTTCCGCATCATGAAGGACCAGACGCCGCGCGGCGGGCGCATCATCAACAACGGCTCGATCTCGGCGCATACGCCGCGGCCGTTCTCGATCGCGTACACGGCGACCAAGCACGCCGTGACAGGCCTGACGAAATCGGCCTCGCTCGACGGTCGCGTCTACGACATCGCCTGCGGGCAGATCGACATCGGCAACGCCGACACGCCGATGGGCGGGCGCATGAAGGCCGGCGTGCCGCAGGCCGACGGCTCGATCCGGGCCGAGGCCGTGATGGACCCGGACCATGTCGGAAGCGCGGTCGCCTACATGGCCTCGCTGCCGCTGGACGCCAACGTGCAGTTCATGACCGTGATGGCGACCAAGATGCCGTTCGTCGGGCGCGGCTGAAGCGCGGCCCGAACTCGGGTCCCGCGGCCCCGCCGCTACCCGACCGCGACGGGGCGCTTGGTCACGAACGGGGTTCGCATGGTCACGAGTTCTTCGGCCGCCGTCGGATGCACCGCGACGGTGCGGTCGAAGTCGGCCTTGGTGGCGCCCATGCCTATGGCGACGCCCGCGAGCTGGATCATCTCGCCCGCATGCTCGCCGACCACATGCACGCCGAGCACCTTGTCCGTTTCGGCATGCACGACGAGCTTCATCAAAACCTGCTCGCTCCGGCCGGAGAGCGTCGCCTTCATGGGGCGGAAGCTTGTCTTGTAGATGATCACCTTGTCGTCGCCGTAGAGCCGGCGGGCGGCCTCTTCCCCGTGCCCGACGGTGCCGATCTCGGGGGTCGAGAACACCGCGGTCGGGATCAGGTCGTGCTCGACGAGGCTCGGCCTGCCGCCGAACAGGCTGTCCGCGAAGGCGTGGCCCTCGCGGATCGCCACGGGCGTCAGGTTCGCCCGGTTGGTCACGTCGCCGACGGCCGAGATCGTTGGCACCACCGTGCGCGAATAGCCGTCCACCGGAATGGCACCGACGCCGTCGAGCGCGATGCCGACCTTTTCCAGGCCGAGGCCGCAGGTGTTCGGCCGCCGGCCGGTGGCAACGAGCACCTGGTCCGCTTCGAGCACCCTGCCGTCCGACAGGGTCACGGCGATGCAGCCCTCGCGCCGCTCCATCCGCTCCAGCGTGACGCCGAGCAGCAGGTCGATGCCGCGTTCGACATAGGCCTTACCCAGCGCATCCCGCACGTCCTCGTCGAAGCCGCGCAGCAGCTTGTCGCCGCGATGCAGAAGCGACGTGCGCGAGCCGAGCCCCTGGAACACGCCCGCGAACTCGACCGCGATGTAGCCGCCGCCGACCACCAGGATGCGGGGCGGCAGCGCCTCGAGCTCGAACACGTCGTTCGAGGTCATGCCGAGTTCGCCGCCCGGGATCGCGGGCTCCATGGTCGGGTGCGCGCCGACCGCGACCAGGATGTGGCCCGCCCGAACCGTGCGGCCCGACTGGACGAGCCGCACCGTGTTCGCGTCCTCGATCACGGCGCGCTCGGCGAAGGTCTCGACCTTCGAGCCCTGGAGCAGGGAGTTGTAGATCCGCTCCAGCCGGGCGATCTCGGCGTCGCGGTTGGCCTTCAGCCTGGCCCAGTCGAAGCGGGTCTCGCCCGTCTCCCAGCCGAACCCCGCCGCATCCTCGATCTCGTCGCGGAAGCGGCTGGCATAGACCATGAGCTTCTTCGGCACGCAGCCGCGGATCACGCAGGTGCCGCCGACGCGGTACTCCTCCGCGATGGCCACCTTTGCCCCGTATCCGGCCGCGATCCGCGCGGCGCGCACGCCGCCGGACCCCGCGCCAATCACGAAGAGATCCACGTCGAGATCAGCCATGCCTACCACCTGCGGCCCGCGCGGAGGGCGGCCCAGCGACCCTCCGACATTCGGCGCGGATGGCTAGAGGGCTTGCCCAGGAAGGGCAAGCGCGGGCTGCGCGACACGCGGAAGCTTCGCGGTTCGGGTCGGCGGAACCCGCTCGACTCTGGATAAGTTGCCGCAAACACCGCTAAAGTCCGCTCCGGAGGAATCGTGCCGCGCAGGCCCAAAGAGCTACCCTGGAGCTGCCCGCAATGCGGCTACACGCCCCGGGCGCATCAGACCCGCTCGAACGGGACCTACATGTACGACCTGCGCGACGCGGCCCGCCTCTGCGCGAAGGCGGCGGCTCCGGATTCCGACGTCACCCTGCATTGTCCGCACATCGCCGAGATCAGCGATCGCGCGCTGCGTTTCCGGTAAACCCGCCCCGCGCCTGGTATTCTGTATGCCAGTTGATGCGACAGCATCCCTGACCTATATGGCGCCCGGAGCAGCTTCGCCCTGATGCGCGGGGCGAGGCAGCCGATTCCAGAGGCAAGGGCCAGAGAAGATGTCCGTCGCAGCCGCCGCCCTCGTCGCCCATACCGTCCCGGTCGCTGGGCTGTATCTCGCCGCGGAACAGCGGGCCGAGCTGCGTGAGCTGTTCATCCTGGCCTATGTCGGCGCGACCGGCGCCATCGTGTCCGCCACCGCGTATCTGGGCGGCTTCTTCGCCCTGCCCGTGACGGGGTTCTGAGCGGCACGCGCCGGCCATCCCCGCGGAACGGAACGGCGCGCCTCCCCCTCGGTTGAGACCGGACACACAGGAGGAGCCGCATGCGCGGCTCCGGGAGATCCGGCTGTTTGTTTCGCATCCTCACCTACAACGTCCGCCGCTGCCTCGGGACCGATGGCCGCGTGGAGCCCCGGCGGATCGCGGAGGTGATCGCGTCCTGTGAGCCGCACATCGTGGCGCTGCAGGAGCTCGATGTCGGACGCGCCCGCACGGGGCACGTGGACCAGGCGGACGCGATCGCGGCCGCGCTCGGGATGGAGCTCCACTTCCACCCGGCGCTGCGGGTCTTCGACGAGCTCTACGGCGACGCCATCCTGACCACCCGGCCGGCAAAGCTGGTCAAGGCCGGGCCGCTGCCGGCGCCGCTGCACCAGGACCTCGAACCGCGCGGCGCGCTGTGGATCTCCGCCCAGCTCGGCGGGCGCCATTTCGAGGTCGTGAACACGCATCTCGGGCTGCGCGGGATGGAACGGCTGATCCAGGTGGACGCGCTGCTCGGCCCGGACTGGATCGGCAGCGCCCTGCCCTCCTCGCCCCTGATGCTGGTCGGGGATTTCAACGCCGTGCCGTCCTCGCGCGCGTACCGCCGGATTGCGCAGCGGCTGCGCGACGCTCAGGCGCTCGCATCGGGACGGCCGCGTCCCACCTTTCCGAGCCGGCTGCCGTTCCTGCGGCTGGACCATGTCTTCGTGAATTCCTGCGTGGAGGTCGTCCGCGTCGACACGATCCGGACGCGGGAAGCCCGGCTGGCGTCCGACCATCTGCCGCTCCTGGTGGAGTTCCGGGTGGTGTCGGGTGGCGCCCGCTCGGCGGGCCTCCTCCATTGAGCGCGCCCGCAGCGGGGCGGCGGAACCGACGCCGCTGGATGAATTACGGCTTTGCCGTCATCGGCCTGCTGCTCGCCGGCTACCTGCTCCATCGCGGGCTGAGCCGCTACACGCTCGCGGAGATCCTCGCCTCCGTGCGGGCGATCCCGATCGGCAATCTGGGGCTCGCGGCGCTGTTCGCGGCAGCCAGCTACGCCTGCCTGACCGGGTTCGATTGGCTGGCGCTGCACTATGTCGGCAAGCCGCTGCCCTATCGGCAGGCCGCGCTCGCGTCCTTCGTCAGCCTCTCGCTCGGGCATTCGATCGGGTTTGCCGGGCTCAGCAGCGGCGCCTTCCGGTACCGCTACTATTCCCGCTGGGGGCTCACGGCCGGGGATGTCGCCAAGGTCGTGCTGTTCTGCGGCACGACCGTCGGGCTCGGCCTGATGGTTCTGGGCGCGGCCGCGCTGCTGCTGCGGCCCGACATCCCGGCCTCGTTCGCCCGCACGTCGCCGGGGCTCGTCCGCGCGATCGGCGCCGCCTGCCTCGGCCTCGCGGGGCTCTACATCGTGCTCGCCGCCGTGCTTCGGCGCGGGCTGACCATCCGCGGCTGGACCCTGGAGATGCCGCCGCTCCGGCTGGCGGTTGTGCAGGTGGCGCTCGGGACGGTGAACTTCGCCTGTGTGGCCGCGTGCCTCGCCGCGACCGTCGCGGCCGCCTCGCAGGCCTCGTACCTCGACGTCGCCACCGCCTACGTGACGGGCAACGTGATGACGCTGCTGACGCACGTGCCGGGCGGGCTCGGCGTGATCGAGACGGCCGTGATGACGCTCCTCCCGGGCACCAGCCTGATCGGGCCGCTGATCGCCTTCCGGGTGATCTACTTCCTGCTTCCGCTGGCGACCGGCGTCTGCGTGTTCATCGCCGCGGAGATCGTGTTCAAGCGCTCAGGCGCGCGGGCGAATGGCGGGCGCACGCACCGCCTGCAGCAGGCGCATCACCGGGCGCAGGAGCCGGAAGGGGCGCTTCGGGTCGAATAGCGCCGTCCCGAGGACGCGCCGTGCTGGCGCGCGGCCCTCGTCGATCTCGAACGGCTTCAGGCAGCGCGGGCCGGTGTTCAGCCGGTCGATGGCCCGCACCAGCGACGTTTCCTGCTGGACGGCCTCCCGGACGGTCTCGGGCGCGACCCCAAGGTGCTCGCCCAGCAGCGTATCGCGGATCTGCGCGATCTTCTCGCGCGTCGTCTCGTGATGGGCCTCGATCGCCAGATCGCATTCCGTATCGAGCGCGACCGACCGGTTGTTGAGGTTCGACGAGCCGACCCGGAGCAGGCGGTTGTCGACGATGGCGAGCTTGGCGTGGACCAGGATCTCGAGCTCGCCCCCGGGGCCGTTCAACACCGGGTAGTACACCCGCAGCCGGCCATAGCGGTCGGCGCGCTTCAGCCGACGCAGCAGGTGATCGCGATTGTGGCCCATGACCCAGCGCTCGGCGAAGCCGTGCGACTGGCGGGTGAGCACCACGACCAGCTCCGGCCCGACCGGCCGCGCGAGCTGCTGCTCAAGGATGTCGCCGAGGAAATCGGCCGTGAGGTACTGCGCCTCGATATAGATGCAATGCTCGGCCGCCCGCAGGATGTCGGCCGTGAGCACCGCGCCCTCGGCATAGGCGGGGGCCTCCCCCCAGCCTGGCGCCGTGCGGGCAATGCCGACGCAGCAATGGGTGAAGTCGGGCGCGAGCCCGGGCGGCCACGGATCGTCGTCGACCGCGACGCGCGGCAGCTGCTCGCCCGTCGCGTAGCGCCACCTCGCCCGGGCGAGCTCGGCGACGGCGCGGGCGGCTTCGCCGTCGACCATCATCTGCACGTCGTGGACGGGGCTGTAGGGCTTGCCGTCGGGGTCCCGCCGGAGCGGGTCGTCGGCCGCGTGCGCCGGGGTATCCCAGCGGCGCACCGTGAGGTCGATGCCGCCCACGAAGGCAAGTCGATCGTCGATCACGACGATCTTCTGGTGATGCGCCGCGTAGACGGGATGTTCGGTATCCAGCTTCACCTGGATGCGCGGATGCTGCTGCCACTCCGCCCCGAGCAGGAGCTCCCGCGGCGAACCCGGCGCGTGGACGACCGCGACGCTCCAGACGAGGATGCGCACCTCGAGCTCGGGCCGCGCTTCCACCAGCGAGCGCAGCAGCGCCCCCAGGGTCTGCGGCGCCGCCGAGGTGCCGCCCGGCGTCAGGCAGATGCGACCGTCGAAATCCCAGCCGATGATGGTGACCGAGCGCCTGGCGCCCGCGAGGCTTTCGGCGAGCCGGGCGAAATACGCCGCCGCATCGATCAGCACCGATGCACGCTCCGCCTCCGCGATGCGCCAGCAATTCCGGCCCGGATGCAGTATCGGAGGCGCTGCGGACCTCGCGGGACCTGGTATCGTCATGTTCTCCGCGCCGGGATCCCGGCTCAGCTTGGCCATTGCGGAGAACAAGCGGCGAGACGGGCGCGCGTTCCACGCGGGCCGAACGCCTTCGCCGGGAGGAGCGGTGCGGCCGCTTACGATCCGGCCGCCCGTGCCCCGTGCGTGGCCAGGCGGCTCAGGTCTTATCCGACCGGAGCTCGTTCAGCTCCGTCACCTGCTTTTCGACGACGGCGGCCTGCTCGCGCACGAAATCCGATTGCAGGTCCGCGGCCGCCTTCAGGTCCGGGGCGCGCACGATCTTCTGCGCAAAATCGAAGATCGCGGCGATGTTCTCCTGCGCGAAGCCGAAGCCGCGCGCGACCGCCTGGCCTTCGGGAGTATCCGCCGTCTTGGCTGTGCTCTGGATGGTATCGGCGGTCTTCTTGGCCGCCTCGAGCAGCGTGCCGACCGCGCCGCGCGCCTGTTCCAGGCTCTTTTCGGCGAAGTCGCGTACGGAGGACGACGCTTCGGGCTTTTCGGTGGTCATCAAGGGGCCTCCCAGGTTCGGGCTAGCCCGGAGGGTGCTGCGAACGAGGCGCGGCGGTCAACCTCGGTCGCGGGCATTGCCATGCGCGCCTTCGCCACAGAAGGGCGGCTTTTGCATGCGATGCTTTTGACCGATCAAGTCCTCAGTTCGCGATCGGAGCGATTCGGGTGACCGAGAGCACGCGGCCACCTGGCCTCGACACCGTTGCCGAAGAAGGGCTCAAGCTTGGGGCGCGGCTCGCCGTGGGCCTCCTGGCTGTGCCGTTGATGGGCCTCAGCCTGCTTGCCCGCGGGAGCGCGCGCCCAGAGTCGCCGCTGGCGCCCGCCGCGGCCGACCCAGTCTCCGACACGCCGCCGGCGTCAGACCCGGCCGACGCAGCTCCGATCCCCGAGGCAGCGCCTGACACCGCGCCCGAAGGCGCCGCACCGAACGGCGCGGCACCGGCGGGCGGACCTGCCCAGGCCGAGGTGGCGCTGGCCTTGCGCAAGCTCGCGGACGCCACCCTCGCCAAGCCCGCCCATGCCGCCCGAAAAAAGAAGCGGG
>JAQGJZ010000180.1 GCA_028290385.1 Enterovirga sp. | reverse complement strand
CTCACGGGGCGCTTGGTGATCGAGACCCGCGGCCCGGGTTTTACGGAGATCACGGCCACGTTGTCCCGCTTCGTCGCCGAGAGCGGAATGACGCATGGGCTCGCGGCCCTGCTGTGCCGCCACACCTCGGCGTCTCTCACGATCCAGGAAAACGCCGACCCGGACGTCCGCACGGATCTGCTCTCCGCCCTGGACCGGTTCGCGCCGCGCACGCTCCGCTATGTCCACGACGCGGAGGGGGCGGACGACATGCCGGCGCATATCCGCACCATGCTGACGGACGCCTCGCTTTGCGTGCCCGTCGTGGCCGGCCGGCTCGCGCTCGGCACCTGGCAGGGGATCTACCTCGTCGAGCATCGCGACCGGCCGCACCGGCGCGAGATCGCCATCAACCTTACTGGAACGTGACCGCGTCATGGCGACGGGACAGGTTGTAGGGAGACTAACGAAAGTCTAAGATCGGCAAAAGAAGTTCTGCGGAACGTGGTCGCAGATTCGCCCCGATCCGGGAGGCTGCCACTCTGTCCTCAACCAAGCTGATCATTGCGGACGACCACCCCCTGTTCCGGGGCGCGCTGCGCGGCGCGGTCGAAGCTTTCATGCCGGGCTGCGTCATCCGCGAGGCGAGCGGGCTTGACGAGTTGAACACCCTGCTGGCCCAGGAGCGCGAGGTCGACCTCCTTCTGCTCGACCTGGCGATGCCGGGCGCTCAGGGGTTTTCCGGGCTCATCTACCTGCGGGCGCAGTTCCCGGACGTGCCGATCGTGATCGTGTCCGCCAGCGAGGAGCCGGTGGTGATCCGGCGCGCGGTGGAGTTCGGCGCCTCGGGCTTCATCCCGAAATCCCTCGACACGGAGGGGATCGGAAACGCGATCCGCACGGTCCTGTCCGGCGACATCTGGGCGCCGCCGGATGTCGACCTCGACACCGCGGAGGATCGCGAACTCATCGACTTGATGCGCCGCATCGGCCGGCTCACGCCGCAGCAGATGCGCGTGCTGATGATGCTGTCCGAGGGCCTGCTGAACAAGCAGATCGCCTACGAGCTCAACGTGTCCGAGGCGACCGTGAAGGCGCATGTCTCCGCCATCCTGCAGAAGCTCGGGGTGGACAGCCGCACCCAGGCCGTCATCGCGGCCTCAAAGATCGGCGCGACCAGCCGCCCGCTGGCTGGCGTCGAGTAGCGCGGCGGCGGCGCCGCTCAGCGGCTGATCGAGACGGAGCGTCGGCCGCGGCGCGACCATCGGCGCCCACGGCGGGAGGACGGCGCCACCTGCTGGTCGCTGCTCTGGGCCTGCGCGGATTCGGAATTGGTCTGCAGCTCGTTCAGCTTCTGCGCCTGCGTCTGCAGATTGCGGTCGGCATCCCCGAGCTCGCGCTTCACGCTCTGCAGGCTGCGCTGCGCGGCCGAAAGCTCCTGCTGGACGTCGTTGCGGGTCTGCGACACACGCGTCAGCTCCTCGCGCGTGGCACTCACCTTCGCCTGGAGATCCGCGAGAGCGCCGGTCGCCGCGAGTTGGTTGTTGAGGTCGGTCGAGAGCCGCTCGCTCTTGGCCGTCAGATCGGCGATTTGCAGGCGCTGCGCCTTCTGGGCGGAGGTCGCGGACCAGGACGACAGCGCGAACAGGACCCAGCCGAGGGCAGCGAGCGCGGTGAGGATCAGAGCTGGCGGCCGCGTGAGCTCCGCCTTGATGTCAACCGCCATCCAACACCTGACTCGGAAGCGTGTCACGCTCGCCGGAGACTGTAAGCAATCGAACCCACCACGTCCGGGGACGGGTCCACTTGTGCACACATTGTGATCGGAGCATGGCGGCACCGGGTCCGGCGGGTTTTTTGGCCAGCCGGACCGAGTGGCCCTCGGGATAAGCGAGACCCATGAGCGCGATCATCAAGCGGAAGCTGCGCCAGACCTGGCGAGAGGCCGTCGCAGCGCGATTGGCGCAGGCTTCCCCCGCAACGCTCGCCCAGGGCCTCGAGGGGTTTGATGCCGCGGTGGCTGCCGGCGAAGGCGAGGCCGAGGCGGCCTTCGTAACGCTGTCGGCGCACGGACTCCTCTGGCATGTGGACGGTGCGGGATTTGCGCCGTCGTCACCCGAGCCGCAGGACCGGCATTCCGTGCCGAGCGTCTGACGCAGTCAGGCCGCCGCCTTGGGAGCCGTCGACGGGGGCTCCCCTTCACCCTGGCTGCCGCGCGTCGCTGCCTCCAGACACCAGCGCAGCGCCTCCGCGAGCCGCGTCACGCACGCGTCCGAGCGGGCCGCCGTGCACAGTTCCTCCGCCGCTTCGGGGGCAAGCCCCCAGGCACCCACCACGATGGCGGCGTCGGGAAACCGCCGGCGCAGGCGGCGGGTCGCGAACCGCACATGGACCGGCGCGGTCGTGTCGAGGAACGAGGCGCACACGAGGCGAACCCCGGAGGGATCGAGCGATGCGGGGCCGCTGCCTGCGTCGATCTCGGTCCCGGGGACCTGGGCGCCGAGCCCGTGCTTGCCGAGCAGTTGCGCGAGCATCTGCGCGCCCGCCCGATCGAGCTGGTTTCGGCCCGCGATGCAGAGCACCGCGCCGGGGGCGCGCCATTCGGGCGCGATCTCCTCCTCGGCGAGGGCTGCTAGGGTCTCGGTGCGCTCGTCGGCCTCCTCGAGGGTCTCGTCGAGATGCGCATCGCCGTCGGCGCGCTTCGGTTCGGCCTTCTGCCCATCCGGATGGCGGGGATCGGATGCGGGCACGATGTCCTCGTAATCCGACAACTCCTCCACGAGCGCGCAGGCCGTTTCCTCGACCCGCGCCAGCCGCTCCCCATCGAGAACGCTGCGCCCAGCGTCGAGCTGAGCTAGGGCGAGGCCTTTCAGCGCGACCTCGTCGTAATAGGCTGAGAGGGCATGGTTCTTGAGGAAGGTCTCGGCCTGCTCGAAGCCCTCGCTCACGTCCCCGGCCAGCATGCGCTGGTAGAAGATCTCCGCCTCGGTCAGCGGCGGGCGGTCTCCCAGCATCACCTCGAGAAACTGCACCTGCTCGACATGGCGCCCGAGCACGACGAGGCACACCGTAAGCGGGGTCGCGATCAGAAGGCCGACGCCGCCCCAAAGCCAGGTCCAGAACGTCACGGACAGGATCACGGCGACCGGCGAGAGCCCCGTGGATCGGCCATAGAGCAGCGGTTCGACGACCTGGCCGACCGCGAATTCCATCACGATGAAGAAGGCCGCCGTCATCAGGAGCATCGACCAGCCAGGGTCGACGGCGGCCGCGAGCAGCAGCGGAAGTCCGGCCGCGATCGCCACGCCGACATAGGGGATGAACCGCGAGATCGCGGCCATGATGCCCCACAGAATGGGGCTCGGCACGCCGATCGCCCAGAGTCCCAGGCCGACCACCAAGCCGAAACAGGCGTTCAGCGTCACCTGGGTCAGGAAGAACCGGCTGAGCCGCACGGCGGCCTCGTTCATGGCGGCCGTGGTGCGCTGGAGATCGCGCGAGCCGGCCAGCCGGATCAGGCGGTTTCGCAGATCCGCCCTTTGCAGGAGGATGAACACCACGAAAATCGCGACGAGCGTGAGGGTCGCGAGGGGATGGACGAGCGGGGCCAGGAGGTTGCGGGCCGTCTCGATCGGGCTCTTCGCCGCGTCGATGACCTCGACCTTCACGGGCCGTTCCTGTGGCGCCGGCTGCACCGCGCCCGCCGCCTCGCCCGGCTTCGGCCG
>JAQGJZ010000156.1 GCA_028290385.1 Enterovirga sp. | reverse complement strand
GCTGCAGCCCTACGGCCTGCTCGGCAACGCCGCGACCCTGCCGCTCGTCTCGTTCGTGGTCATGCCGGGTGCCGTGCTCGGCACGCTCGCCTATCCGTTCGGGCTTGACCGGCCGGTCTGGTGGCTGGTCGGGTACGGGGTGCAGGCCGTCCTCGCGCTGTCCGAATGGGTGGCCGGGCTCGGCGGCTCCACCGTGACCATCCCGGCCTTCGGGAGCGGCGCCCTCGCGCTGCTCGTCCTCGCGCTGCTCTGCGCCACGCTGTGCGTGTCCGGCCTGCGCTGGGCCGCGCTCGTGCCGGCCGCGCTCGGGATCGCGGCGGCCTGGAGCGCACCGCGCCAGGACGTGTATGTCGCGCGCGACGGGTCGGGAGCCGCGATCCGCGGGCGCGAGGGCAGGCTGGTCGTGGTCGGACGCGTGCCGGCCTTCACGGCCGAGCAATGGCTGAAGGCGGACGGCGACCCGCGCCGGGCGAGCGACCCGGCCGTCCGGGCCGGCGCGCGCTGCGATCCGATCGGCTGCACGGTGCCGCTGCCCGACGGCCGCGTCGTGTCGTACCTGGAGGATCGGCGCGGTTTTGCCGAGGATTGCCGGCGCGCCGCGCTTCTGGTCTCGCGCCTGTCCGCGCCCGCCGATTGCCGCGCATCGCTCGTGATCGACCGCGCGTTTCTGGCCGGCCACGGTGCGAGCGCGGTGCGGGCGCTGCCCGATGGCTTCGCGGTCGCGACCACACGCCGGCCCGGGGAGTCGCGGCCGTGGCTCCCAAAGCCCGCGGCCCTAGCAGCTCCAACCGGCCCGCCGCGCCGTGCGGACGCCCCGGCAACCGCTCCACCAAGCGCGGCAACCGCACCGCCCGACGCCTCGCCTGAGGCCGAGCTCGCGCCGGCCGAAAGCCCGGACGGTGACCCGGCGCCCTGATCAGTAGCGGCGGACGAGGCTCACGAGCTTGCCCTGGATCCGCACCCGGTCCGGCCCGAGGACGCGCGTCTCGTAGGCCGGGTTCGCGGCTTCGAGCGCAATGGAGGAGCCGCGGCGGCGGAAGCGCTTCAGGGTGGCCTCCTCGTCGTCGATCAGCGCCACGATGATGTCGCCGGTGTTCGCGCTGTCCTGCCGCTTGATGACGACCGTGTCGCCGTCGAGGATGCCGGCATCGACCATCGAATCCCCGCGCACCTCGAGCGCGTAATGCTCGCCGCCGCCCAGGAACTCGGGCGAGACCGTGATGGTGTGCGAGCGGCTCTGGATGGCGCTGATCGGGGTGCCGGCCGCGATCCGGCCCATCACGGGGATCTGCATCGCACGGCTGTCGCCCATCGGCGCGGGCGCGGATGGCGGGGCCGGGATGCCCCGCGGCTTGCCGAACCCGCCCTCGACGACGCTCGGCGAGAATTTGGGCCGCGCCATCGGCTCGGGCAGCTTGATCACCTCGAGTGCGCGCGCCCGGTTCGGCAGGCGGCGAATGAAGCCGCGCTCCTCCAAAGCCGTGATCAGGCGGTGGATGCCCGATTTGGATTTCAGGTCGAGCGCCTCCTTCATCTCGTCGAAGGAGGGCGGCACGCCGGTCTCCCGAAGGCGCTCATGGATGAAGCGAAGCAGCTCGTTCTGCTTGCGGGTCAGCATCGTTCACCTCCGGGTGCTCCGACTCGCGCGTCGAAACAAAGCAAGAACAAGGTAGCTGTTCCCGCTGTGTTCCACAAGCGTCGCTTTTCGGCCGAGATCGCCGCTTAACCGGTTCCCTTACCCGTTTTTGTTACCCGCTGGTTCATGCGATTCGCTCTCCTCCTCGCCGCGGCGAGTGCCGCCTCCCTGTCCCTGGCGGGTCCCGCCGCGGCCCACCCGCATGTCTGGGTGAAGTCGAAGGCCGTGATCCTGTACGACACGTCGGGCCGCGTCGCCGGCATCCGGCACGGCTGGACCTTCGACGAGGCCTATTCGGCCTATGCGGTGCAGGGTTTTCCGACCGGTCCCGACGGCAAGCTCGCGCCGGAGAAGATGGCCGAGCTCGCCAAGATCAACGTGGAATCGCTCGCCGACCAGGGCTTCTTCACGAGCGCAAAGGCGAACGGCCAGAAGGTCGGGTTCGGCGAGGCCGTGAACTACAAGACGAGCTTTGAGAACAACGTCCTGACGCTCACCTTCGACCTGCCGCTGAGCAGCCCGGCCAAGGCCGATCGCGCCTTCACGCTCGAGGTCTACGACCCGACCTTCTTCGTCGAATTTGCCATCGCGGCCGGTGATGACGCCGTGCAGCTCGAAGGCGCCCCGAAAGGCTGCGCGCTGAACGTCACCCGGCCGAAGCCGCAGGATCCCGCGCAGACACCGTCGGTCTCCGAATCCTTCTTCAACGCGCTCAGCGCCGCGTCCCAATACGGGGCGCAGTTCGCGTCCCGGGTGCTCGTCGCATGTCCGTGACCTCCGCCGCTGCCCCGGTCAGCCCGCGCGGACTGCCGCGCGCCGGGCGCCGGCTCCTTGTCGCAGCGATTGCGCTCGCGGCGGTGGCGCTCCTGGTCGCGCTTGTCGGCCTGCTCGTGGGCGGCGCTGCGCCGGCCGCGCCGCCGGCCAAAAACCCGTTCGGCACGGGCATCCGCGAGGCGGCCCCGGCCGCGACGGGTTTTGGCGGTTGGATTCTGGCCATCCAGTCGGAGTTCTATCGCAGTCTCACGGGCGCGCTGTCCGCGATGAAGCGCGACGGCGCGGCCATCTGGAGCCTCGCCCTGGTCGGTTTTCTGTACGGCGCCTTCCATGCCGCCGGGCCGGGACACGGCAAGGGCGTCATCGCGGGCTACATCATGGCGACCCGGCGCACGCTGCTGCGCGGCGTCGGGCTGAGCTTCGCGGCTGCCTTCGTGCAGGCCGCGGTCGCGATCGGGCTGGTCGGGATCATGGCCGCGGTGCTCCGCGCCGGCTCGGCCTCGATCAACGCGGCCGCGACCCTCGTCGAGATCGCGAGCTTCGCCGCGCTTCTGGTGGTCGGCCTCGCGCTGCTGTGGCGCAAGACGGCGGGCGTGGTCCCGTCACCCGGGCACGCGCATCGCGACCACGGTCACTCCCACGCGCATTCCCACGACGCCCACCATCACGACCACCACCACCATCATCACCACGACCACCATCACAGGGCGGCCTGCGGCTGCGGCCATGCGCATGGCCCGACGGCCGCGGAGGTCGAGCGACTGGCCGGGTGGCGCGAAAGCGCCGGCATCGTGCTTGCGGCCGGCATCCGGCCCTGTTCGGGCGCCATCATCCTGCTCGTCTTCGCGCTCTCGCAGGGCATGTTCTGGGCGGGGATCGCGGCGACGCTTGCCATGGCGCTCGGCACGGCCATCACCACCGGCGCGCTCGCGGCCGTCGCGGTTCTCGCCAAAACCGTAGCGCTGCGTCTCGCGGGTGGGCGCGGCGAGGCCGGCGCGCGCGCCGTGGCCTGGCTCGAGGTGCTGGCCGCGGCCG
>JAQGJZ010000126.1 GCA_028290385.1 Enterovirga sp. | reverse complement strand
TCGGGCCGCGCCGAAGCCGGCCCAGAGCTCGGTGCGGATGCCGGTTCCGAGCCTTGCCGCCATCGAGAAGCTGGACTTTCGGGAGCGGCTGAAGCTTTTCACCTGATTAACCAATCGGCGGCAAACGGGTGTTCGGGGTGCCGCGGCCATGCCGCGCCCGTTCACCCGGTGTCGCCGTGGCCACGATCGTCCGCTCCCCGTCCCTGCCAGCCGAGGCCCTGTCCGCGCCCGTGACTCCCCTTTTCGGCGTCGGCCTCAAAATCCTCTCGGCCCTGTCCTTCACGTTCATGTCGGCCGGGGTGAAGTGGGTCGGCTCCGACTACCCAACCGGGCAGATCGTCTTTTTCCGCTCCGCCTTCGCCCTGGTGCCGCTGCTCGTCTGGCTCGGGCTGCGCGGCGACCTCCTCGCCTCCGTGCGCACGAACGACCTGCGCAGCCACGTCATCCGCGGCCTCATCGGAAGCTGCGGCATGTTCGCCGGCTTCGTCGCGCTGTCCTACCTACCGCTCTCCGACGCCGTGGTGATCGGCTACCTCGCGCCGCTGCTCACGGTGGTGCTCGCGGCCGTGTTTCTCGGCGAGACCGTCCGGGTCTACCGCTGGACGGCGGTTCTGGTCGGGTTCGTCGGCGTCCTCGTGATGGTGTGGCCGCATCTCGGCACCGCATCGCTCGGCGGCGGCGCCCAGGGCACGACGATCGGCATCGCGTTCGGCCTCCTCGGCGCGTGCTGCGCCGCCGGCGCGACGATCCAGGTCCGGCGCCTCACCCGGCGCGAGAGCACGGGCGCGATCGTCCTCTACTTCACGCTGCTCACGACGGCGCTCGGCGCCTGCACGATCGTGCTCGGCTGGAAGGTGCCGAGCGCATCGCATTTCGGGCTCCTCGTCGCGGTTGGCATCCTGGGCGGGATCGGGCAGATCCTGATGACGCAAAGCTACCGCTACGCCGACGCGTCCCTCATCGCGCCCTTCGACTACACGACCATGATCTGGGCGTTTCTGCTGGGCTGGTTCCTGTTCGGCCAGCTTCCGAGCGCGGCGGTCGTGCTCGGCGGCGGCATCGTCGCGGCGGCCGGCCTGTTCGTCATCTGGCGCGAGCATCGGCTCGGGCTGGAGCGGGCAAGACAGGTGGAGGCGGGGTCGCAGCGCGTGACCTGACCCTGTAGGATGGGCCGGTGAGCGCCACCACCATCCTCGCCAGCGGGTCCGAGACCCGCTTCCGCAGCGCCGACCGGGCAGAAGCCGGCGCGGGAACGCCGATCGCCCTCACGATTGCCGGATCGGATTCCGGCGGCGGGGCGGGCATCCAGGCCGACCTCAAAACCTTTTCGGCGCTGGGCGTCTACGGCGCGTCCGTCATCACGGCCCTCACGGCCCAGAACACGCGCGGCGTTCAGGGCATCCACCACGTGCCGGCGGAGTTCGTCGCGGCCCAGCTGGACAGCGTCTTTTCGGACCTCGCGGTCGGGGCCGTGAAGATCGGCATGCTGTCCCAGCCGGACGTGATCGACGCCGTTGCGGACGCGCTCGCGGCGCGCGGGTCGGCGAACGTGGTGCTGGATCCCGTGATGATCGCGACCAGCGGCGACCGGCTGATCTCCGACACGGCCGCGATCCGCTTGCGCGAGCGCCTGCTTCCGCTCGCGCTTGTCCTCACGCCGAACCTTCCGGAAGCCGCGGCGCTGCTCGGCGAGAGCGTCGCCACGAATGAGGCCGAGATGGAGGCGCAGGGGCGCCGGCTGCTGGCGCTCGGCCCGGCGTCGGTTCTCATGAAGGGCGGCCATCTCACGGGCCCGGAGAGCGTCGACATCTTCGTCTACCCGGACGGGCGCGGGCGCCTCGAAGCGCCGCGCGTTCCGACGCGCAACACGCACGGCACGGGCTGCACGCTGTCCTCCGCGATCGCTGCCATGCTGGCCTCGGGTTCCAGCCTGGTCGAGGCGGTGGTGCAGGCGAAGGATTACCTGACCGACGCGCTCTTCGCGGCCGACCGGCTGCGGATCGGGAGCGGATCGGGGCCCGTCCACCACTTTCACGCGGCGTGGACGCGCGGCAAGTCCGCCGATCAGGGCGACCCAGCTTGATCTTTTGCTCCCCGCGGGATTTCGTCCGCGGGATCCGGTAACCAGGTCCGGACCCGGAGGTTGTGAGCCGAATGGCTGTCGAAGGACGTGAACGGGCGCGCGAGCTCGAGGCAGGCGCCCAGGTGCTGTCCGGCCAGCTCGGCAAGACGATCCAGCGGCTGCGCAAGGCCTACAGCCTGTCGCTGTCCGAACTCGCGGAGCAGTCGGGCGTCGCAAAGTCGATCATCAGCCAGATCGAGCGGAACGAAACCAACCCGACGCTCGCGACGATCTGGCGCCTCAGCCAGGCGCTCGACATCTCGATCGAGCGGGTGCTCGCCTCCGTGGACGAGGAGCCCTTCATCGAGAAATCCTCCAAGCCCGACACGCCGATCCTCGTGTCCGATGACGGCCGCATGCGGCTCGCCATCATCGGCTGGATCAAGACGGTCGAGTGGCTGCAATGGTACGACCTGACGTCCCAGCCCGGCGGCGTGCTGGAAAGCGACGCGCACCAGCGCGGCTCGGTCGAGTGCCTGTCCGTGGTGGAGGGTGAGTTCGAGGTCGAGATCTCGGGCGTGGTGCAGACCGCCCGAACGGGCGAGACGCTGCGCTACCGCTGCGACCGACCCCACACGGTGCGGTGCGTCGGCACCGGCGAGGGCCGGGCGACGATGGTCTGCATCCTCAAGGCCGCCGTGATGGAGTAGACGTGATCGCCAGCTACGGCGACCATCGAGCAGAATGCCTTCTGATCTCGTTTTCAACGAGCGCGCGAAGTATCTCGCGACCTTCATCAACACGGTCGCAGCCGCGTCGGTCGCAGCTGGAGTGATCGCTCCACTCGTGGCGTTCAGCTACGGCGTGCCGGGCCCGATCGGTGGGGCGCTCGCCATCGTAGTGAGCCTTGCTTGGCTTTGCTGCGGGGCGGTCCTACATCTGCTCGTGAGAGCCGTTCTTGGGAGGTTACGGGAATGACCTTACTCGGATGGTATGTCACGGTGGGTCTCCCGCTCATCCTGATCACCATGGCGTACGGCGCGATCCGGCTCATCGACCGGGATAAGGCCGCGCTCGAGAAGCAGCGAGCGGCCGAGGCGAGTTCTCGTGGCTAAGGCAGGCTCCCGCCCGCCAGCTTGACGCCCCCGAGCACGATCGCCGCCGCGGCTGCCAGGCATAGCAGCGCTCGGAGCCAGAGCGCCCTGCCCGGCCGCATCTCGGCCTGGTCGGCGAAGGGCTCGACGGGCTTCTTGCCCGTGATCATGGCGCCGATGACCGGGTCCTTCTTCACGAACTGGTAGAACAGGTTCACGCCCACGTGCAGGGCCACGAGGGCGAGCAGGATGTTGAACGCCAGGTGGTGATAGCGCGACAGGGCGCGCTGCAGCGGCGTCGGATCGCCGAAATCGAGATTGGCGAAGGGCCCGCCATACAGCCCGTTGTTGTCGACCGTGAACAGGCCCGCGAGAGCCTGCGAGCCGACGGCCAGCAGCAGGATGATGATCATCCAGCCGCCGAGCGGGTTGTGGCTGAGATAAGGGCGCCCCCTGCCCCGAAGCAGGTCTAGCCCGTAGCGCAAAGCCGTCCAGGGCCAGGTCACCCAGGTCGCGAACCGCGCCGTGGACGACCCGAACACGCCCCAAAGCAGCCGGAACACGAGCAGCACCAAAACCGCGTAGCCGTTCCAGATGTGCCACGTGATCCCGGCATCGCCGCGCTGGTTGGTGAGCCAGGCATTCAGCACCAGCAGCACGAGCGACCACTTGAACAGGCGCGTCGGCAGGTCCCAGGCTTTCACCCGGCCCGCCAGCACCGACCCGGCAGGGCGGCTTTCGCCGAGCCCTGCCCGCCCCGCTTCGCTGCTCACTGAAACTCCGCTGCGCGTCTCAGGTCTTGATGCGGTACGTGTTGTGGCAGCTCGCACAGGCCCGTGTCACGTTGCCGAACGCGGCCCGGAAGCTTTCGAGGTCCTTTGTCTGAGCCGAGGCTGCCTGGATGTCCTTGGCCCAGGCATCGAACCGGGCGCGGAAATCGGCCTGGTTCTGCCAGATGGCCGGGGCGGCCGTCGTCTCGCCGCCGGTTCGCGAAGTGTCCGGGAAATAGTTGTGCATCGTGTCGGCCGCGACGGCGTAGGCCTTCAGGATCTCCTGGGCCTTGGCGAGATCGAACGGCACCTCGCCTTTGGCCATCTGGTTGCCGAGCCGGGTCACCTGGCCGTTCTGCTTCATGATGTTGCGCCGGGTGGTGATCGGGTCGCTCTGCGCCACCACCGCGCCGGTCGCCACCACCAGGGCCGCTACGGCCAGGAAAGATCGGATCATCGCCCATCCTCTCGAAGGCCACGCGCCACGCGCGGGCAGCTGACCTTCGCTAGGACGACTGAGAGTTGCGATTATTCCCCGTCCGGGTTCACGCCGCGCTCCCGGCCGGGCCGGCCCCGTTGATCGCGGCCATCACGGCATCCGGCGTCGCCGGCATGTCAATGTGCCGGATGCCGTAGGCATGGTGGAGCGCATCGACCACGGCGTTGATCACAGCCGGGCAGGAGCCGATCGCCCCCGCTTCCCCCGCGCCCTTCATGCCGAGCGCATTGGTGGTGGAGGGCACGTTGCGCGTTTCGAAGTGAATGGCCGGAATGTCCTGCGCCCGCGGCAGGCGGTAGTCCATGAACGACGCCGTCACGAGCTGGCCGTCCTCGTCATAGACCGTGCGCTCGTGCAGCGCCTGGCCGATGCCCTGCACGATGCCGCCATGGACCTGCCCGGCGAGGAGCAGCGGGTTCAGCGTGACGCCGAAATCGTCCACGACGTGATAGAGGACGACCTCGACCTCGCCGAGATCCGGATCGAGTTCGATTTCGCAGACATGGGTCCCGTTCGGATAGGTCGCCTCGGGCGGGGTCCACTTGCTGTCGCTCTTCAGCGCCGCCGCGTCCGGACCCGCCTTCGCGGCGAGCTCCGCCAAGGTGATCGCGCGGTCCGTGCCAACCACGCGGATTCCGCCATCGGCGATCTCGAGATCCGCAACGCCCGCCTCGAGGGCCTCCGCCGCGAGCGTCTTGAGGTTGTCCGCAA
>JAQGJZ010000109.1 GCA_028290385.1 Enterovirga sp. | reverse complement strand
CGCCCGCCTACGCCGGGGGCAGAGGCGCAGGATCTGCCGATCAGGGAATGAGCCAGCGCCCGAGTAGGCGATTGAACGGGAAGGTAAAAAACCCGGTTATCAGGAGCGCGCCCAGCACGACGCCGCGCACGCAGTGGCGGTGCAGGACGACGCGACCCGTGCGCCCGGCCCACCAAATCAGCGGCACCTGGATCAGGACCAACGCAGAAAGGGCGTGGATCGGGCTGAGCCGCCACACGCCGGCCTGATCACGCACAAAGAGCGACGTGATAGCTGCTGCCAGCATGGCCACCACCCAGAGCCGGCCTAGGGTCCGATGGCGACCGTCGCCCCGCCTCCGGAGCAGAATGAACGGTGTGAGAACGAGAGCGGCCAGAACGGTCAGCAGGTGCGCCCAGACGGCCGGCTGAACCTGGCTCCACTCGGCCCGGCCGCGCATGATCGCCGCACCCGCGGGGATGAGCAGCACGACCGCACCGACGGCCAGTAAGCGCTCGAACAGGTCGGCCGAGAGCGGCACGGCGCGAGGGCACTTCCTTAAGATGTCCACGACCCGCTCTGCGCAGCAGCAACCTGTCTGGGTCTAGCCGTCGCACCCGCCGACGCGCAACGGCGGTCGGCCGACGCGACGCCCTAACAGCCGCACCCTGTTATGCTCTGGCGTTTGTTCCGGCTTCACAGGAGAGGTCCGGTCCCCGGAAGCCTCAGCCGCTCGCATCAGAAGCGTTTGCCGTCCTGTGCCAGACTTGGCGGATGGCCGAGGTGAGCTTGCCTAAAGTGAACGCCTAGCGCGCTCGCGCCCACACTGTGAGAAGCGTCGCGCCGGAGGGCGTGCGCGGGTTCGCGAACCGCAGCTCCTCCCGGGTGAGCGATGTCACCAGGCGCTCTTGCGCGCTTCCGAGCAGATTGGCGTAAGTGCTTCCATCCAGCCGGACCGCGATGGACCGCCGCGCATCATCCACCGAGTAGCGGCCGTGATAAGCGATCGACCCCTCGACGACCGCAGCCGCCTCCTCGGGCGTGGCTCTGGCCCGGTCATTCGCGGCGAGTTTCGGAAGCGTTTCTCTCGACTGAAACAGCGAAAAGTGGCCGCTCGGTGTGAAGATGATGATGCCCTGCGGATTGACTCCGAACGGCACGGAGTCGCGGCCGTTGTCTTGCCGGGCCTCGACGGAAACCAGCGTCCACGCGCCGATCAGCCCTTCGCTGAGCAGGAGTTGCGAGCTTGCGGAACTCATTCAACCGTGGATCCGAAAGGAGAGCTGGAGCAGCCCGCCTGCGGCCAAACCGCGGCGTGACACCGGGGCCGAGACTACTCCCACCATCTCGGGCGGGACAACGCGTGAGCGGAACGGAGGCTCGGCACGTGATGTGGCTCGCGCCGCGGTTGCCCAAATCGTCGGCGCCGCATAACGGCCCTATGCGACATTTTTAGACGACCTCGAGGCCGGGACTTGCTCCTCTCCGACGACAGCACGGCCCGGCACAATGCCCGGGTGCTCTCCTGTGCGCAGGCCCTGGGTGGCGCCAGCCCCGCCATCGTGATCGCGCTCGGCGGGCTCGTGGGCCAGGCGATCGCCCCTGACCCGGTCTACGCGACCGTGCCTGTCAGCTTGCTGCAGCTCGGGATTGCGTCCGGCACGATCCCGGCTGCGCTCGTCATGCGGCGACTCGGCCGGCGGGGTGGATACCTGATCGGCTCGACCATCGGCATGGTCGCGGGATCGATCGCCGCGACGGGCGCCGCGCTCGGCTCCTTCGCGCTATTCTGCATCGGAACCTTCCTGGCCGGTTTCTACTCCGCCTATGTGCAGAGCTACCGCTTCGCGGCCACCGATGCCGCGTCCCCGGCCTTCCGGGCCCGCGCCATCAGCTGGGTCATGGCAGGCGGCGTTATCGCCGGCATCGTGGGGCCGCAAACCGTCATCTGGACCCGGGACATGGTCCCGGGCTCTCCCTTCGCTGGCGGCTTCCTGGGGCAGGCGGGGCTCGCGTTGCTGTCGTTCGGCGTGCTCGCCTGCCTTCGCCCGAGCCCCGCGGCTCCGTCGGGCCCCGGCGCGAACACCGGGCGGCCGCTCCGGCAGATTTTTCTTCAGCCGCGCTTTCTGCTGGCGGTCACGGCCGGCCTCGTCACCTTCGGGCTGATGAGCTTCGTGATGACGGCCGCCCCGCTCGCGATGGTGGGCGAATGCGGGCACTCGCTGGGGGCCGCGACGCTCGGCATCCAGTGGCACATCCTGGCGATGTACGGGCCCAGCTTCTTCACCGGGCGGCTTATCGACCGCTTCGGCCGGGAATGGGTGGTGATCGCCGGCCTCCTCCTGATCGCCACCGCAGCCGCGGTCGGCCTGGCCGGCACCACCGTCGCGCACTTCTGGACGGCGCTCATCGTTCTCGGGCTCGGCTGGAACCTCGGCTTCATCGGCGCAACCGCGCTGGTGGCTGAATGTTCGCGCCCGGAGGAGCGCACCAAGACGCAGGCCATGAACGACTTCCTGGTGTTCGGCTGCGTCGCGGTCGCCTCCTTCTCGTCCGGATCCTTGGTCACGGCGGGGGGCTGGGCGACGCTGAATTGGCTCGTGCTGCCGGTTGTCGGCCTAGCCCTGCTCGCGATGCTGTGGGGCGTGCGCCGCAAAGTCTTCACCGTTCCGCAGGCGGCCTAACCACAAGGGCCTATTTGCCCGTACGGCGAAAGTTTGGCAGAGACTTGGGAGTCTCTTCTTGCCGCAAGAGGGCGGGAGGCCGTCGCGCCCCCCAGAACACCTCGGCATTCTCACAGGAAACGGACCGGGAACTCGATGCTGGCACTCATCCTCATCGTGATCGGCGGCGCGCTGTCGATCGCTTACGGCCTCTGGGCCATCAACGACGTGATGAAGCGCGATGCCGGGACAGCCCGGATGCAGGAGATCGCCGCGGCGGTCGCCGAGGGCGCTCAGGCCTATCTGAAGCGCCAATATCTGACGATCGGCATCGTCGGCGTCGTGCTCTTCGCCGTTTTGGCCGTCCTGCTCGGGATCTGGGTCGCTGTCGGCTTCGCCGTTGGCGCCATCCTGTCGGGTGCGGCCGGCTTCATCGGCATGAACGTGTCCGTGCGGGCGAATGTGCGCACGGCTCAGGCCGCGGCGCGATCGCTGGCCGACGGGCTCGATGTTGCCTTCAAGTCCGGCGCCGTGACCGGGATGCTGGTGGCCGGCCTCGCGCTGCTCGGCGTCACGATCTACTACGCCTTCCTCACCCGCGTGCTCGGCGCGCCGCCCGCGAGCCGCCTCGTCATCGATTCGCTCGTGGCGCTCGGCTTCGGCGCATCGCTCATCTCGATCTTCGCCCGGCTCGGCGGCGGCATCTTCACCACGGGTGCCGATGTCGGCGGCGACATGGTCGGCA
>JAQGJZ010000010.1 GCA_028290385.1 Enterovirga sp. | reverse complement strand
CTGAGCGAAAAAGCGGCACCATCGGTCTTACCCGTTGGTCGTTGTTGACTTGCCTGCTCTGCGTGTGGCTCATTCCGGCTAAGCGACCGACGCGTAACTCGGCGCTGGGAAACGCCGGGGACCAAAGATCGGAATGGCTGACGACATCATTCTGTCGACGCGCGGTCTCGGCCGTGATTTCAAGGGCTTCACGGCGGTCGGTGAGGTTGATCTGAAGGTCAGGCGCGGCACCATCCACGCGCTGATCGGTCCCAACGGGGCAGGAAAGACGACCTGCTTCAACCTCCTGACCAAGTTCCTCCAGCCGAGCCGGGGCTCGATCGTTTATAACGGCCGCGACATCACCAAGATGAAGCCGGCCGACGTGGCTCGCCTCGGCCTTGTCCGCTCCTTCCAGATCTCGGCCGTGTTCGGCCATCTCACGGTGCTCGAGAACGTCCGCATCGCCCTGCAGCGAAAGCGGGGGGATTCCTTCGATTTCTGGCGCTCCGAGCGCGTGCTGAACGAGCTCAACGGCGACGCGCTCAGCCTTGTCGAGCAGGTCGGGCTCGCGGAGTTCCGCAATCACACGGCCGTGGAGCTCTCCTATGGCCGCAAGCGCGCGCTCGAGATCGCCACCACGCTGGCGCTCGATCCCGAGATGATGCTGCTGGACGAGCCGATGGCTGGCATGGGCCACGAGGACGTGGACCGCAATTCCCAGCTGATCCGGCGGGCCTCGCAGAACCGCACCATCCTGATGGTCGAGCACAACCTCTCGGTCGTCGCCTCGCTGTCGGACACCATCACGGTTCTGGCGCGCGGCAACGTGCTCGCCGAGGGCAATTACGACGTCGTTTCCAAGGACCCCCGCGTGATTGAAGCCTATATCGGAGCCGGGCATGGCTGAGGCAGCGCTCCGCGCCCCCCGTGCCGGGGCGGCAGCCGCCCCTCTGCTGGCGGTCAACAATCTCGAGGCGTGGTACGGCGAGAGCCACGTCCTGCACGGGATCACGTTCGATGTGGCGCCCGGCGAGGTCGTCACGCTTCTCGGGCGCAACGGGGCCGGGAAGACCACGACGCTCCGGTCCATCATCGGGATCATGGGCAAGCGCACCGGCTCGGTGACCTTCGACGGTGCCGAGACCATCCGGATGCCCTCGCGCTCGATCGCGCGGCTGGGGGTCGGCTACGTGCCGGAGGAGCGCGGCATCTTCGCGAGCCTCTCCGTCTACGAGAACCTGACCCTGCCCCCGATCGTGAAGCCGGGCGGGCTCAGCGTGGATCAGATCTACGAACTCTTCCCCAATCTGCGCGAGCGGTCGGGCAGCCAGGGCACGAAGCTGTCCGGCGGCGAGCAGCAGATGCTGGCGATCGGCCGCATCCTGCGCACGGGCGCCAAGCTGCTGCTGCTCGACGAGCCGACGGAGGGCCTCGCCCCGGTCATCGTACAGCAGATCGGCCGCACGATCGAACGGCTGAAGGGGGAGGGTTTCACCATCATCCTGGTGGAGCAGAACTTCCGCTTCGCCCAAACCGTCGCGAACCGGCATTATGTCGTCGAACAGGGAAAAGTCGTCGACATGATCCCGAACGAGGTGCTCGACCAGAACATCGACAAGCTCCACCGATACCTCGGCGTCTAAGATCGGGGCTCAAACACAACTGGCAACAGGGAGGACACGGGGATGAGAGCAGGAACGTTACTGTCGGCTGTCACTCTGGCGGCGGTCATGGCGACCGCCGCCGAGGCGCAAGTCTCCGTGAAGCTGGGCATCTTGAACGATCGCTCCGGCGTCTATTCCGACATCGGTGGGGAAGGCTCGGTCGTCGCGGCCCGCATGGCCGTCGAGGATGCGCGCGCCCAGAAGATCATCGGCGACGACATCAAGGTCGACATCGTTGCGGCCGATCACCAGAACAAGCCGGATATCGGGGCCAACATCGCCCGGCAGTGGTACGACCAGGAGGGCGTCGACGTCATCCTGGACGTGCCGACCTCCTCAGTCGCGCTCGCGATCAGCCAGATCACGCGCGAAAAGAACAAGATCTTCATGAACTCGGGTGCCGCGACGTCGGACCTGACGGGCGCGCAATGCTCGCCTAACACCGTGCACTGGGCGTACGACACGGTTCAGCTCGCCAACGTGACCGGCGGCGCCATGGTGAAGCAGGGCGGGAACACCTGGTTCTTCCTAACCGCGGATTACGCCTTCGGGCACGCGCTGGAGCGCGACACCGCCGCGGTGGTCACCAAGGCTGGCGGCAAGGTGCTGGGCTCGGTCAAGACGCCGTTCCCATCGACCGACTTCTCGTCCTTCCTGCTGCAGGCGCAGGCATCCAAGGCGAAGGTCATCGGCCTCGCCAATGCCGGCGGCGACACGGTCAACTCGATCAAGCAGGCGGCCGAGTTCGGCATCACGCAGGGCGGGCAGAGCCTCGCGGGCATGCTCGTCTTCGTGAACGACGTCAAAGCGCTCGGGCTCAAGACCGCGCAGGGGCTCGTGTTCAGCGAGACCTTCTACTGGGATGAGAACGAGCAGACCCGCGCCTGGTCCAAGCGCATGGGCGAGCGGCTGAACAACCGCATGCCGAACATGACGAATGCGGGCGTCTACGGGAGCGTTCTCCACTACCTAAAGGCCGTGGCGGCCGAGAAGTCGAAGGACGCCGGCAAGGTCATGGCCCGCATGAAGGCCACGCCTACCGACGACATCCTGTTCGGCAAGGGCAGCATCCGCGAGGATGGCCGCAAGATCCACGACGCGTTTCTGCTCGAGGTGAAGAAGCCGGAAGAATCGAAGGGCGAGTGGGACGTGGCGAAGATCCTCGCCAAGGTCCCGGCCGATCAGGTCTGGCGTCCTCTGGACCAAGGTGGCTGCCCGCTCGTGAAGAAGACCTGAGCAGGCGAGAATAAAAGGGGGAGGCCGGCCGGGCCTCCCCACTGAAACAGGGAAGCGCAGATGAAGAGGTTCGGTACATTGGCGGCCGCCTTGGCCGTCTCGGTCTCCGCGGCAGCCTGGGCCAGCGCGGCTCAGGCGCAGGTGTCGGTGAAGCTCGGCGTCCTGAACGACATGTCCGGGCTCTATGCCGACATCTCCGGCCCCGGCTCGGTCGTCGCCGCCCAGATGGCGGTCGAGGATTTCAAGGCGGCCGAGAAGGGCATCAAGGCCGAGATCGTCTCGGCCGACCACCAGAACAAGCCGGATAACGGCTCGGCGATCGCCCGCAAGTGGTACGACCAGGACGGCGTGGACGTCATTCTCGACGTCACCACCTCGTCCGTCGCGCTCGCGGTGTCCGAAGTGACCCGCGAGAAGAACAAGATCTTCATGCCCTCGGGCGGCGGGACGTCCGACCTCACCGGCGAGAAGTGCACGCCGAACAACGTCCACTGGACCTACGACACCTGGGCGCTCGCGAACGGCACCGGCACCGCCATGACGAAGAAGGGCGGCGACAGCTGGTTCTTCCTCACGGCGGATTATGCCTTTGGGGCGGCGCTCGAGCGCGACACCACCAACGCCGTCAATAAGGCGGGCGGCAAGGTGCTCGGCGCCGTGAAGCACCCGCTCTCGGCCTCGGACTTTTCGTCCTTCCTGCTGCAGGCGCAGGGCTCGAAAGCCAAGGTGATCGCGCTCGCCAATGCCGGCTCGGATACGATCAACTCCATCAAGCAGGCTTCGGAGTTCGGCATCACGCAGGGCGGGCAGAACCTCGCCGGCCTGCTCATCTTCTCGTCCGACGTGAAGGCGCTCGGCCTCAAGGCGGCACAGGGGCTGGTGCTGACGGAAGCGTTCTACTGGGACCAGAACGACGCGACGCGCGAGTTCTCCAAGCGCTTCGCCGCGAAGTTCGGCGGCAGGATGCCGACCAGCGCCCAGGCGGGCGTGTATTCGAGCATCATCCACTACCTCAAGGCCGTCGAGGCGACGAAGAGCAAGGACACCGCGGCCGTGATGGCCAAGATGAAGGAGACGCCGATCGACGATCCGCTCTTCGGCAGGGGCTCGGTCCGGGCCGATGGCCGCGCCATTCACCCGATGTATCTGTTCGAGGTGAAGAGGCCGGAGGAATCGAAGGGCGAGTGGGATCTCTACAAGACCGTCGCGACGATCCCGACCGAAGAAGCGTTCCGGCCCCTCGCGGAAGGCAACTGCCCGCTCGTGAAGAAAAGCTGACCGATGTTTCCGTCCCCTCGCCGGGAGGGCCTAGGCGTGGCGGCCGGACATGGTAGCAGAGGGTCGCAGGGAACGACCGGCGATGCCACGGTCGTTCGCGGCCGACCGGTCCCGCGGCCCGTTTCGGCGGCCCCCACCTTCAAGTCCTCCCCGCAAGGGGGAGGAAAGCGCGTCGAGCTGAGACAGGCGGCATGATCACGATCTTCGGGGTTCCCAGCGCGGCGCTCTTCGGACAGCTCCTCCTAGGGCTGATCAACGGGTCCTTCTACGCGATCCTGAGCCTAGGGCTCGCGGTCATCTTCGGACTCCTCAACATCATCAACTTCACGCACGGCGCGCTCTACATGATGGGCGCGTTCGTGGCCTGGATGCTGCTGAACTATCTCGGCATCGGCTATTGGTGGGCCCTGCTGCTGGCGCCGCTCGCGGTCGGGTTCGTGGGCATGCTGATCGAGCGCAACTACATCGCTCCGCTGAGTTTCACGAACCAACGCCAGAGCTTCGTCCTGATCGGCGCCTCGGCGCTCGGCTTCCTCCTGCTCTTCTATGGTCTGCGCATCGGACCGACGGCCGCCTTCGCGGGCGCCGCGGCGATCGGTGTTGCTGCCGCCTCCGTCTACGCCTGGAAGCGTCCGAGCCAGACCTCGACGGTTCATGTCGACCACCTCTACGGCCTGCTCCTCACCTTCGGCCTCGCGCTGATCATCCAGGGTCTGTTCCGGAACGAGTACGGCGTGTCGGGCCTGCCCTACAGCATCCCGTCCCAGCTCTCCGGCGGGCAGCAGATCCGCATCTTCGACGCGCCCATCATGTTCATGCCGAACTATCGCGGTTGGGTCATCGTGGCGTCGCTCGTCGTCTGCATGGCGACCTGGTTCATCATCGAGAAAACGAAGCTCGGCGCGTATCTCAGGGCCGCGACCGAGAACCCGACGCTGGTCGGCGCCTTCGGCGTGAACGTGCCCCTTATGATCACGCTGACCTATGGGTTCGGAGTCGCGCTCGCGGCCTTCGCGGGCGTGCTTGCGGCGCCGATCTATTCGGTGAACCCGAACATGGGCGCCGATCTGATCATCGTGGTTTTCGCCGTGGTCGTGATCGGCGGGATGGGGTCCATCCTCGGCTCGATCATCACCGGCTTCGCGCTCGGCCTCGTCGAGGGGCTCACCAAGGTCTTCTACCCCGAAGCCTCCTCGACCGTTATTTTCGTCATCATGGTGCTGGTCCTGCTCGTGAAGCCGGCCGGCCTGTTCGGGAGGGCCTCCTGATGGCCAACGCCACCACCGCCGGCACGGCGCTGCCAGCCGACACCGACATCCCGGCCGTTCTGCACGAGCCGCGCGGGACGGCGTCCTTCCACCTCAAGGTGTTCATCGGGATCGCGGTGGCGCTCCTGATCGCGCCCTACGTGCTCTATCCCGTGTTCCTGATGAAGGTGCTGTGCTTTGCGCTGTTCGCGCTGGCCTTCAACCTTCTGCTTGGCTACGGCGGCCTCCTTTCCTTCGGGCATGCCGCGTATTTCGGCATGGCGAGCTACCTTTCGGCCTATTCGGCAAAGGTTTGGGGCTTCTCGCCGGAACTCGCCATCCTCACGGGCACGGCGACCGCGGCTCTTCTCGGGCTTGCCTTCGGGGCCGTGGCGATCCGGCGGCAGGGCATCTACTTCTCGATGATCACCCTCGCGCTCGCGCAGATGGTGTTCTTCTTCTGCGTGCAGGCGAAGTTCACGGGCGGGGAGGACGGCATCCAGGCGGTGCCGCGCGGCCACCTCTTCGGGGTGATCAGCCTTGCCGACGACCGCAGCCTGTATTTCCTGGTCGCGGCCGTGTTCCTGTTCGGCCTGGGCCTGATCTACCGCATCATCCACTCGCCCTTCGGGCAGGTGCTCAAGGCGATCCGGGATAACGAGCCGCGCGCGATCTCGCTCGGCTACCGGGCGAGCCAGTACAAGCTCGCTGTGTTTGTTCTGTCGACCACGCTCGCGGGGCTCGCCGGCTCCGTGAAGGCCATCGTGTTCCAGCTCGCGTCGCTGACGGACGTGCACTGGTCCATGTCGGGCGAAGTGGTGCTGATGACGCTGGTCGGCGGCCTGGGCACGGTCTTCGGCCCGGCGGTCGGCGCCGCCGAGATCGTGACCATGCAGAACTACCTCGCGGACTTCG
>JAQGJZ010000054.1 GCA_028290385.1 Enterovirga sp. | reverse complement strand
TGTCGGCGTCGTCGAGGAAGATCTCGATCAGGGTCGCGTCGCCCTCGCGGTTGAAGAAGCCCTGCGCCTCGCTCATCGGCATGTAGATGAAGGTGGCGTCGAACTCCGACATGCCGATCTCGAAGATTGCGACGATCGGAAATGCCTTGATGCGCGGCGTGGTCCCGAAGGGCGTCGCGGCCCCGCGCGGCGTCAGCAGCGAGACGCTGTCCCCGACCTGCAGACCAAGAGCCTCGGCGAGCCGGCGCCCCAGCGCGACCCCGCCGGACGCATCGAAATTCTCCAGCGTGCCCTGACGGAGGTTCTCGGCGACGGCCGTGATCTTCGGCATGTCCTCGCCGCGGACGCCACGGACGAGCGCACCCGAACCATTATAGGGCGACGAGGCGAAGACCTGCCCCTCGACAAAGGGCACGGCCCGCTTCACGCCGTAGACCTTGGACAGGCGCTCGGCGACGTCCGGGTAATCCGTCAGCGGGCTTTCGATCGGCGCGACGAAGATGTGGCCATTGATGCCGACGAGCTTTTCCAAAAGCTCCTTGCGGAAGCCGTTCATCACCGACAGCACGATGATCAGGGTCGCAACCCCGAGCATGATGCCGAGGAACGAGAGCAGCGCGATCAGCCGCGTCCTGAGATAACGGCCGGCGAGCAGCCATTCGAACGGCGCGAAGGGCAGCCCGGTCAGCCTGCCGCCAGGCAACCCGAAGGGCAGCTTGAGAGGCAGCCCGGCCGGCCGCTTCGCCTCCGCCATCCCGGTCAGCCGGCGATCCGGCGCATCGCGTCGGCGGGCGAGAGCAACTCCCGCTCGCCCGTGGCCCGGCGCTTCAGCTCGACCTTGCCGTCGGCAAGGCTCTTCGGCCCGACGATGATCTGCCAGGGCAGGCCGATCAGGTCCGCGGTGGCGAACTTTGCCCCGGGGCGATCGTCGCGATCGTCATACAGAACGTCGAACCCGGCTGCGGTGAGCCCGCGATAAAGATCGCCGCAAGCCGCATCCGTCGCCGAATCCCCGACCCGCAGGTTCAGCACGCCGACCTGGAAGGGCGCGATCGCCTCCGGCCAGATGATGCCCGCCTCGTCGTGGCTCGCCTCGATGATCGCGGCGACGAGCCGGCTCGGGCCGATGCCGTAGGATCCCATATGGACCTCGTGCTCCGTCCCGTCCGGGCCCATCACGCGGGCGCCCATCGGGGCAGAGTACTTGGTGCCGAAATAGAAGATGTGCCCGACCTCGATGCCGCGGGCGGAGACCCGTTCGCCCTCGGGCAGCGCCTCGAACTGACCGGCCTCGTGCATGTCGGAGGTCGCAGCGTAGAGCGACGTCCAGCGATCGACGATCCCCTGCAGGGCCTCGCGCGACTCGAAGTCCGTGTCCGCCGCCGGCGTGTCGAAGGTGAGGTAGTCCTTGTGGCAGAAGACTTCGCTCTCACCCGTGGAGGCGAGGATGATGAATTCGTGGCTCATGTCGCCGCCGATCGGGCCGGATTCGGCGCGCATCGGGATCGACTTGAGCCCGAGCCGCGCGAAAGTGCGCAGATAGGCCACGAACATCTTGTTGTAGGAGTGGCGCGCGCCGGCCTGGTCGATGTCGAACGAATAGGCGTCCTTCATCAGGAACTCGCGCGAGCGCATCACGCCGAAGCGCGGCCGCACCTCGTCCCGGAACTTCCACTGGATGTGGTAGAGGTTCATCGGCAGGTCGCGGTACGACTTCACGTAGGACCGGAAGATGTCGGTGACCATCTCCTCGTTGGTCGGGCCGAACAGCATGTCGCGCTCGTGCCGATCCTGGATGCGCAGCATCTCCTTGCCATAGGCGTCGTAGCGGCCGGATTCGCGCCACAGCTCGGCCGATTGAATGGTCGGCATCAGGAGCTCGGTCGCGCCAGCGCGGTTCTGCTCCTCGCGCACGATCGCCTCGATCTTGCGCAGCACGCGGTAGCCGAGCGGCAGCCACGAATAGATGCCGGCCGATTGCTGGCGGATCATGCCGGCGCGCAGCATCAGCCGATGCGAGGCGATTTCGGCTTCGCGCGGGGCTTCGCGAAGAATCGGCAGGAGAAAACGGGACAGGCGCATGGATGATGGAGCCGGGGCGGGAACGCGGCGAAGCACGGGAAGCGCGTGAGCGCTCCGCTATCGAGCGATCCCGTCCGGAATGCAAGACGTGAAAGGACCCTCCCCTGCCGGCCCGGACCCGGAATGGACGTTTTCGACTTTCGTCGGGGGGCAGTAGAATCCGGGTGACAGCGTCATCTGACTGCCATACACAGGGTCCATCGGCCGCACCCCTGAAGAGAGTGCGCCGGGTCCAAGTCCTGGGAGGAAGCCTAAACCTCGGTCCCCCGTTCAGGAACGGCTCGCGAGACTCCGAGGTAATCGTCGATCTGCCGAAAGGCCAAGAGCAGGGCTGTAAGCCTTGCTCTTTTGTTTTTGGGACAGGGCTTAAAAGCGCCCGTTCTACAGCCCCGACAGCGGGAAGAACGCCGCGACCGCCAGGAATGCCAGGTCGGCGGCAATCGTCGTCCAGATCGCGCGCTCGCGCAGCGCCGGAGCCGCCGGGGCGCCCGGCTCAGTCCCCGCAACCACCTCGCCGATCTCCGCCTGGCTCTGCACCCGGATCGGCAGAATCGCGAAGAGAATTGTCCACCACACGACGAAATAGAGCCCGAAGGCGCCCGTCGGCGTGAGCTTCAGCAGCGTGCCGCCATAGATGCCGGCGCCAGCCAGCACGACGACGAACAGGAGCGTTGTCGCGAACGAGCGCGACGCCCAGCGGATCGGGCTCATGGATCAGACCTGCTCGAGTTCGGTAAGGGTGCCGCAAAAATCCTTCGGGTGCAGGAACAGCACCGGCTTGCCATGCGCGCCGATCTTCGGCTCGCCGCCGCCGAGCACCCGGGCTCCCTGAGCCACCAGGCGGTCCCGGGCTGCGCGAATATCCGCCACCTCGTAGCAGAGGTGATGGATGGCGCCGTCCGGGTTGCGATCCAGGAAGGCGCGGATGGGCGACGCGTCGCCGAGCGGCTCCAGGAACTCGATCTTCGTGTTGGGCAGGTTCACGAAGACCACCGTGACGCCGTGGTCCGGCTGCGGGATCGGCTCGGAGACATCGGCCCCGAGCGTCTCACGGTAGATGCGAGTCGCGGCTGCGAGATCCTGCACGGCAATGGCCACGTGGTTCAGCCGCCCGATCATGCCGCGTCCTTTCCGTCCAACCCGGCGACCTTATACCTCGACGACCAGGACATGGCAGGCGGGCTTCTTGCCCCAATGCGCCCGCACGACGCCGCGCACCGCGCGCGAGACGGATTCCTCGATCGCCTCCGGATCGCGCCGGCGTGCCCGGGGCAGCCCGTTCAGGGTTTCCGCGATCGCCGCATCGATGAGGGTCGCGAAAGCCTCGCCTGAGCGTGTCCGCTCGGGGATGCCCATGTGCTCGACCGCCGGGTCGCCGGCGAGTTCGCCGCGCTGGTCGATGGCGATCGCAACGGAGATGACCCCCGCGAAGGCCAGCTTGCGCCGCTCCGGGATCGCCCGGTCGAGCGAGCCGGTGACGATGTCGCCGTCGCGGTAGAGGCGGCCGGCCGGCACGTGCTGGATCACCTCCGGGGTGCCCGGTGCGAGCTTCACGACGGTGCCGTTGCGGGCCTTCACGACGTTGGCGACGCCCTGCTTGCGGGCGAAATCCGCGTGCACGGCCAGATGC
>JAQGJZ010000050.1 GCA_028290385.1 Enterovirga sp. | reverse complement strand
AAACCCGACAATACGGGTCGTTTTAGTAGCGCGACCCGGAAGAGCGCGATCCCGAGCTAGACCCGTAGGAATACGAGCGCGAGGACCCCGAATAGCCCGAGTTGCCGGAGCCGCGATTGCTGTTGCTCGCGCTCGACGAGCCGCTGCGGCCGCCACCGCCGGACATCCCCGACGAGCCGCCGCGGTGGCCCGAGTTGGTAGCCGAGCTGCCGCCATGCGACCTGTTGCCCGCCGAACCCGAACCGTGACCCGACATGGAGTTGTGGCCGGACATGGAACCGTGGCTGCCATGCATGGAGGAACCGCCTGACATGCCGCCGTGGCCACCGCCGTGCATCGAGCCCATGCCCATGGACCCGGAGCCGTGGCTGGACGAACCCGAATAGGAGCCGCCGCCGTGACCGCCGCCGTGCTGAGCGAAGGCTGCAGATGATCCCATCACGAACAAGGTAACCAGGGCGCCGCGGACAATGTAACCCGTCATGACTTACTCCAGCTCTGCTGCGTGGAGCCGGTCCACGACGCCCGCCCGCCACGTCCCGACCTGAACCGATCCTGTATTCCGGCATTGAGCCGGCCTGTGATCGGCCACAGGTCGCTTATGACCAGGACGAGCAGCGTACGCCCAAAGCTCAGCCCGAACAAGCCGCTGACATCTTTCGGGTAAACACGGGTAGACGTCAGATGTTCATGCCCATACACGCCCGACAAATGCTGCGCTGCACATTACAGAACACGGTCTTTCGGCATCCCAACCGGGACAGCAAGACGACGACCGCCCGCTCGACTCGCGCATCCACCGCACGACTAGAAGAACCAGCGGCACGACTTGCGCGACCAGCGATCCCGTTACCAGCCCGAGCAGCACCTCCCGCGGCAGGCCGGAGAACCTCGACCACCGCCACCCAGCGACGAGGCGGATCATCCCGGAACGAGGTCGGCAAACCTCACGATCCGCCCGAGTGCGGGCCAAGACGAACTGCTTTCATGGGCGGATCCCCGAAGCCCTGGCGGCCGACGAGCAGATCGAGATCGAGCGCAATTGGAGCCGGCCGCCGCGCTGAACGGATGCGTCACGTGTAGGACGCGGGCAGCCCGCAAGAGGCGATCGGCGCTCCCATCCGCGATTCGCCGCGCCGCCGCGGCCTGACTGACGGAGCAAGGGCGCAGCCACTCTTGGCGGGCAACACGCCGGCCGCTCGAGCGCGCAACGAGGCGCTGCCTGTGCGCCTGCACGGACATTCGCCGGTGATGGAATCCTGAACAGACAGCTTGGCCGATCACGCCGGCCGAGCGCGCGATCCGGGATGCATCCCCAGCGCTTCTCCGCGAGGCGCCCCAGAAACGACGAAGGCGGCCCGAGGCCGCCTTGCGTGGTTCCCTGAGGGGGAGAAACTGGAGCGGGCGAAGGGATTCGAACCCTCGACCCCAACCTTGGCAAGGTTGTGCTCTACCCCTGAGCTACACCCGCATCCGGCGGCGCGCTTTCGTGCGCCGCGACGCCCATGTGCAACAAAGCGGCTGGCATTGCAAGAGGCTTTTGACGAGCCCGGTTCACGCGCCTGCCGGGACAAGGCCAGGCCGGGACGGAGCACCGCCTCGCGGGCCTTCCCGCCCCGCTCTGCTCGCGTGGAGCGGAGGCGAGCGGCCGGGGCGCGCCGCCCCTCGGGCCCGCTCAATCTCCGGCGAAGACCGGCTGCTCCTTCGCCACAAACGCCCTGAAGGCTCGGCCGAAATCCCGGGTCTGCATGCAGACGGCCTGAGCCTGCGCCTCGGCATCGATCGCCGAATCGATGCTCATGTCCCATTCCTGGTGCAGGCAGGCCTTGGTGATCCCGTGTGCAAAGGTCGGGCCCTCCGCCAGCTGGCGGGCTAGGGCCTGGGCCTCGGCGAGCACCTCGTCTGGCGCGACGAGGCGGTTGTGG
The DNA here is from genome assembly GCA_028290385.1 of Enterovirga sp. Taxonomy (GTDB): domain Bacteria; phylum Pseudomonadota; class Alphaproteobacteria; order Rhizobiales; family Beijerinckiaceae; genus Enterovirga. The sequence goes on along the minus strand of JAQGJZ010000050.1, from coordinate 2,430 downwards.
AAGCCCCAGCGCTCCCCTTCCTCCGCACTCATCGCGCGGCCCGTGAAGAGCAGCTCGGCGGCCCTCCCCTGCCCGATGATGCGGGGCAGGATCGAGCACGCCCCCATATCGGCGCCGGCCAAGCCGACGCGAACAAACAGGAACGCGGTCCGCGTGCGCGGCGTCGCGACCCGAAGGTCGGACGCCATGGCCAGAATCGCGCCAGCCCCGGCGCAGATCCCGTCCAGGGCCGCGATGACCGGCTGCGGGCAATGGCGCATGGCCTTCACGAGATCGCCGGTCATCTGGGTGAACGCGAGCAGGCCCGCCATGTCGCCGGCCTCCTGCATCCGCACCAGCGGCCCGATGATCTCGTGAACGTCGCCGCCCGAGCAGAAATTCCCGCCCGCGCCCGTGATCACGACGGACTTGATCTCGGGCGCGTAGACAAGATCGCGGAACAGGTCGCGCAACTCGGCATAGGATTCGAAGGTCAGCGGGTTCTTCCGCTCCGGCCTGTCCAGGGTGATTGTTGCCGTCTTGCCGTCGAGCTGCCACCCGAAATGGGCCGGACGGTAGGCTGCCCCATCAAAACGCTTCATCGGCGGTCTCCGTGGGCCGTCTTTGCCTGACGGCTCAGTCACGATGTTGGTTCGGCGCGACGTAAATACGTAGTCGACGCGGAGCACGAAACAGATCTTCGCTGCATCACTAAATCGGCCTTGCCGACGCTCCGAGAACAGGCCACGATACGGCGTGGACAGGGGGGCGGCGGCACCATGTCTCAACAGGCCGATACGCTTGCCATGCATCGCATGGCTCCACCTTCGACTCTGGTTCTTCCTGGCTCGGCCAGCGTTCTCGCGGCTCTTGCCGATGCCGTCTCGATCCTGGCGGCGGGAGCGCTGACGGAAATCACCTATTGGGTGCTGACGGACGTGCCGCTCGGGCTCGATGTTGTCCTCGACGTCTCCGCCCTGCTCTCCGTCCTGTTCGTGATCCTGATGCAGAGCTGGGGCCTGTATGACACCCGCAACCTGCTCGCCGTCGATCGTCAGGCAAAATGGGCGGTTGCCGCCTGGTTCGCCGCCCTCGGCCTGGTGCTCGGCGTCGCCTTTCTGCTGAAGACGAGTGCCGAGCTGTCCCGGGGCGCGCTCGTCCTGTGCGCCGGGATTGGGCTCGCGTTTCTGGTAGGCCTTCGCCTGACATGGCGCTTTGCCTTCGCCAGCGCGCTGCACAGCGGCCTGCTGCGCCGGCGCAACGCCTTCGTGCTCAGCCCGAGCCCGCTGTCGCCGGCCGGGCCGGAGCTCCGGATTCTGCGCCGGGCGGAGATCGCGGTGCTGCAGCACTATGTCGTGCCCAGCGCGCCGGAGGCGCGGCGGCGCACGATCGCGGCGATCCTCTCCGCGTCGCGGGAGCAGATCCCGGACGAAATCGTCGTGCTGGCGTCGGAGGGCGAGCTGCCGCAGGTGGATGCGATCCTGGCGGAGTTGCGCAGCCTGCCGGTGCCGGTGCGCCTCATGCCCGACCTGGCCCTGTCCCGGCTTGCATTGCAGCCCTCTTGCCGGATCGGCGCGCAGGCGCTGATCGAGATCCGTCGCGCGCCCCTGTCGCCGCGCGAGCAGGCCGGAAAGCGGGCGCTGGACCTCGCCGTCGCCACCATCGGGCTTTTGGTCGCGGCACCGCTGCTTCTGGCCGCGATGGCCGCGATACGCCTGGAGACCCCCGGTCCCGTGCTGTTCCGGCAAAGCCGGCGCGGCTTCAATGGCCGCACCTTCCGGATCCTGAAGCTGCGGACCATGACGGTGCTCGAGGACGGCGCGTCACTCGCCCAGGCGACGCGCTTCGATCCGCGCATCACGCGGGTCGGGGCCTGGCTGCGACGGACGAGCATCGACGAGCTCCCGCAACTCTGGAACGTGCTGCGGGGCGAAATGTCGGTCGTGGGGCCCCGCCCGCACGCGGTGGCGCACGACGATCATTACCACGCGCTCATCCAGAACTATGCGTTTCGTCACCATGTCAAACCCGGAATCACCGGCTGGGCCCAAGTGAACGGGTACCGCGGCGAGACTCCAGCCGTGTCCATGATGGCCGCCCGGGTCGAGCACGACATTTGGTATGTGAGCAACTGGTCCCTGCGCACGGACCTGCGCATCCTGTTCCTCACCGTCACGCACCTGCTCAGCCCGAACGCCTATTGAGCCGCCGGCCCGCAGACGGGTTGCGCGAAGCCGGCAGCCCGTCTAGATGAGCCCGTCCCCCCGTCGCCTGACACTGCTGCGGCAGAAACGAGCGGCCGGTCGGGGCCCCGCCTTTGTGCGGTCCGGAGGGGTGGCCGAGTGGTTGAAGGCGCACGCCTGGAAAGTGTGTATACCGGAAACGGTATCGCGGGTTCGAATCCCGCTCCCTCCGCCAGCGACCCAGCCTGCTAACCCGCAAGACCAAGAA
>JAQGJZ010000039.1 GCA_028290385.1 Enterovirga sp. | reverse complement strand
GCGACGCGCCGCTCCCGCTCGCGATAGGTCGCGTCGATGTAGGAATGGCGCGCGATCCGTCGGCCTTCGCGGAGCGCAGGGTCGCCATAGGGGGCCTGCACCCGCGCCAGCAACGCCGACGGGGTCGGGGCGAGGTAGTTCGGGACGAGCTGATCGAGCAGGTTGTTGGTGAATTCGGGGAATTCGTGCGTCAGCTTCAGCTGCACGCGGGCCGCCAGGAAAGCCGCGCCCTCCAGCAGCCCGGCGATCATCGGGTCCGAGCGCTCCTCGACCAAGCCTCCGAGCCGCTCGGCGATGCCGGGATATTCCTCCGCGAATTCCCGCGCCTGCTCCTGCAGGAGCTTGAGCTCGCGATTGTAGAGGTCGAGGAATTCGCGGTTCATCGGGCCGGGGCCCGGGCGATGCGGAGTGGGGCGGGGTGGCGCGCGCGGCGCCCCGGACGGACGCGTTCCCGGTCGGCCCCGAGGGCGCGCCGGCCTGCCGGGTCGGGGCCGGCGGGCTTCAAGGCCGGCTGATCGCGATCTTGCCCGTGTCGCGCTCCAGCTCGGCCACGAACTCGACGGGGAGGTTGAGGGGATCGCAATCGAGATCCGCCCGCACGACGAAGCGGATCTTGAGTTCGTGCGCGTCCACGCTGTCGTCCCGAGCTGCCCGTATGCTGCCCTGAACCAGCCGGGGCTCGAAGGTCTTCAGCGCGTCCTCGATCTCGGCCGCGATGTCGTTGGTCCCGATCTCGTCGATGGTCCGGTGCACCACGTCGGCAAAGCCGTAATTCAGCACGGAGCGGCGCACGGCGTCGTGCTCGTGGATGTCGAGGCTGGCCTCGAGATTGATGGTGTTCATCAGGGTTTCGAGGTCCTGGCCGACAGCCCGTTGCAGGGCGGCCTCGGAGATCGCGGCTCGCCCGGTGGCGCGCCGCCCCGCCACGACCCGCTCACCGCTTTCGTCCCGCTCGTCCAGGCGCCGTCTGGCGTCGCCTTCCTCGTGCGCCCGTCGGAAGGCCGCCATCAGCGGCATCCTCATCGCGGTGCTCTTGCCCAAGCCGGCCATGTCTCACCTTGCGTCGGGTGGCGGGCGCCCTGGCCCCGTCCTCGTTGTCCCCGGAACACGAAACGCCGCGGCTGCGCGGCGCTTCAAGGAGGCGCGGGGGCTGCTCTCCCGCCCCGCCGCAGAAGGCTCGCGGATGGCGAATCCGGCTGCGGCGGTGCCTCTCGAACGGGGCTGCTCAGGCGGCCACGTTCTTGGCGATGTCCCACTTGTGCTCGACTTCGGTGCCCTTCGAGCCGTCCTTGTTCTGGACCGCGTATTTCAGGTTGAACTCGCGGAAGTTCAGCGTCACGTTTTCGGTGAGCCGGTCCTCGCCGCCCGAGCCGCCCATCGACACATGCGTGACGATGATGTCCTTCAGCTCGACCTTGAGGTAATCGAGCGGCTTCTCGCCGGCTTTGCGGACGACGATCTCGCCCTTGGAGATGTGCTTCCCGTTGCAGCAATGCTGGAACAGGGTCGGGCTCGATTTGTCGATATACTTGGTGATGGACAGGTCCTGGACCGCGACCTTGCCGGCGCCGGAGCCCGAGCCGATATGCGTCGTGCCGGACTGGGCGGCGCCCCACGACCAGGCAAGCACGTCGATTTCGTCCTTGTACTTGTCGTCCTGGGCCTCACCCTTGATGCCTTCGAGCTTCAGAAAGATGTCGACAGCCATCTCGCCCTCCATCCGCCCTGAAAGTCTTCGCCTGAGCGGTGCTTAATCTATGCCCGATGTGCGGGCGAATATCTGTGCGATCGCGCACCTGGCAATGTCTCGTTACGCTCGGCGTTCCTATTGCTTTGCTGCGGGCAGGCGAGACACGAGGCTCATGCCGACATCCATGCCTTCGAGCTGGAAGTGGGGCCGCAAGTAGAACTTTGCGGAGTAGTAGCCCGGGTTCTCCTCGTCTTCAAAAATGTCGACGCGGGCGTCCGCGAGCGGCTTCCGGGCCTTGGTCTGCTCGCTGGAGTTTTTTGGATCCCCGTCGACGTATTGGTTGATCCATTCCTGCAGCCACTTGGTGAGCTGCTCCCGCTCCAGCGTCGAGCCGACCTTGTCCCGCACCATGCATTTCAAATAATGCGCGAACCGGGACACCGCGAACATGTAGGGAAGGCGCGCCGAGAGGTTGTCGGACGCGGTCGCCTCGACGCCCTTTTCGCCGAAATAGGCCTTCGGCTTGTACAGCGACTGCGCGCCGATGAAGGCCGCCTTGTCGGTGTTCTTGCGGTGGATGAGCGGGATGAGGCCCGATTTGGCGAGCTCCGCCTCGCGCCGGTCGCTGATGGCGATCTCGGTCGGGCATTTCAGGTCGATGCCGCCGTCGTCGGTCGGGAAGGTGTGGCTCGGAAGGTTGATCACCTCGCCGCCCGACTGGACGCCGCGGATCCGCACGGTCCAGCCGCTCTCCTTGTAGGCGCGGTTGATGTTGACGGCCATCGCGTAGGCCGCGTTCATCCAGGCATAGCGCTCGCCGGAATGGCCGTCGGTCTCCTCCTCGAAGGCGAATTCCTCGACCGGTTCGGTCTTGGCGCCGTAGGGCAGGCGCGCCAGCACCCGCGGCATGCACAGGCCGACATAGCGGGAATCCGGTGCGTCGCGCAGCGACTTCCAGGCGGCATATTCGGGCGTGTCGAAGATCTTGCCGAGATCGCGTGGATTGCTGAGCTCGGTGAAGCTGTCCATGCCGAGCAGCGTCGGGTCCGCCGCCGCGAAGAAGGGCGCATGCGCCGCGCCCGCGACCTTGGAGACATCCCGGAGCAGCTGCACGTCCGTCGGCAGGTGGCTGAAGTAGTAATCGGCCACCAGGCAGCCGAAGGGCTCGCCGCCGAGCTGGCCGAACTCGGCCTCGTAGATCTGCTTGAAGAAGGGGCTCTGGTCCCACCGCGCCCCGGGATAGAGCTTGAGATTGCGCGACAGCTCGTTCTTGGAGATGTTCATCACCCTGATCTTGAGGGTGGAATCCGTCTCCGAGTTCATCACCAGGTAGTTCAGGCCGCGCCAGGCGCTCTCGACCTTCTGGAACTCCTCGGCGTGCAGGATTTCGTTCACCTGGACGGTGAGCTTCTCGTCGATGCGGGCGATCATCTCCTCGATGGTGTCGAGGACGTCGTCCTTGATCAGGCTGGTGTCCGAGAGCGCCTGGCGGACAAGCGTGCCGACGGCATTCTCGACCTCTGTGGCGGCCCGCTCCGTGCGCGGCTTGAAGCTCTGCTTCAGCAGACTGGCGAACTCGTCCGCCTCGGTCGTTTGGACGTGTCCGGTATCCTGCTGCAGATCGGCCAATGGTGAAGACATGATCGCCTCGTCCGTTCAGTCTGCATCGCGGCCGAGCGGGCGGTCAGGCCCGCGCTCGGCCCGTCCCGGGCGCGGTCAGGCGTCCTTGTCGGCGCCGTCGCTGCTGTCCGTGCTGCTCTGGGCCATGCGCTCCTGGAGCGCTTCCATCAGCTTCGGATCCTTGAGCAGCGCCTTCAGCTGGTCGGTCGCCGCGACCTTTCCGTCCATGTAGCGCAGCAGGTTGGAGAGCTGCTCGCGGGCCTCCAGGAGCTTGGCCAGAGGGGGCACCTGGCGCGCCACGGCGGCGGGCCCGAAATCCTCCATCTTGTTGAACCGAAGCGCGACCGAGAGCTGCTCCTTCGATTCCTCGGACAGCTTGTTCTGGACCCGGAACTTCGTGCCGGGCTGAATGGCGGCCATCCGCTGATCGAAGTTGTCCATGTCGAATTCGGTGAACTTTCGCTCGGCGACGTCCGGCTTCTCGACACCGGGATCATTCCCCGACAGATCCGACATGACACCCATGACGAAGGGAAGCTCGATCTTCTTTTCGGCGTCGTATGGGTCTTCGTAGGTGATGTGCACGCGCGGCGGGCGATTGC
>JAQGJZ010000006.1 GCA_028290385.1 Enterovirga sp. | reverse complement strand
GAGCCCAAGCTCGTGGCCGAAGTGGAGTTCCGCGGCTGGACGGGCGATCGGCGGTTGCGCCACGCCGCCTTCAAGGGGCTGCGCGACGACAAGCCGGCCGAGGAGGTGGTGCGCGAAGCCCCGAAGCCGGCGGCCAGCCCCGCACCCGAGCCGAAGCGCTCCGCCTCGCTCCGGTCGCGCAGCGGCAGCGAGGTCGCGGGTGTTGCCCTCACGCATGCCGACCGCGTGCTCTGGGACGAGGGCATCACCAAGCTCGACCTCGCGCGCTTCTACGAGAGCATCGCCGACTGGATCCTGCCGCATGTCGCGGGACGGCCGCTCGCCCTCGTGCGCTGCCCGAACGGGGCCGCGAAGGGCTGCTTCTTTCAGAAGCATTCCTGGGCCGGGCTCGGCGACGACATTCGCCGTGAGGCCGTGCGCGACGAGGATGGCGAGGAGGAGGTCCTTTATGTGGAGGACATCCGGGGCATCGTCTCGCTGGTGCAGGCGAGCGTGCTCGAGATCCATCCCTGGGGCTCGACCATCGCGGACGTGGACCGGCCCGACCGCATCACCATGGACCTCGATCCGGGCCCCGACGTGAGCTGGCCGGAGGTGATCGCGGCGGCCGCCGACGTGCGGGAGCGGCTGCAGGGTGTCGGGCTCGAAAGCTTCGTGAAGACCACGGGCGGCAAGGGCCTGCACGTGGTCGTGCCGCTCACCCCCAAGGCCGATTGGGCGGAGGTGAAGACCTTTGCCCAGGCGTTGGCCTTCGCCATGGAAGCGGATTCGCCGGAGCGCTACATCGCCAAGGCGTCCAAGCAGGCCCGCAAGGGGCTGATCTATGTCGATTACCTGCGCAACGGCCGCGGCGCGACCGCCATCGCGGCGTATTCGACCCGCAACCGCCCGGGCGCGCCCGTCTCAGTCCCGCTCGCCTGGTCCGAGCTCTCGCCCGACCTCGCCCCGAACCATTTCACGGTGGCCAACCTCGGCGCGCGCCTGGCCAAGCTGAAGCGCGACCCCTGGGCGGAGATCGCGGCCGTCGATCAGGTGCTGCCGAACACGGGAAAGCCCCGCCGGGCACGAAAGCGGGCCGCCTGAGGAGCGCCGTCAGGCGGCTTCGCCGACGACCTCGTCGACCGACAGGCCGCGGGCCTGCAGGCGCCACATCGCCTCGAACACGCCGTTCTGCTTGCGCAGCTGTGCGGGCGTGCCGTCCTCCACGATCCGGCCGTCCTGGATCACGATCACCCGGTCGAAGGCCGCGAGGGTCGAGAGCCGGTGCGCGACCGCGATCACCGTACGGTCGCGCATCCGCCGCACGAGCGAGCGCTGGATCTCGATCTCCGATTCCGTGTCGAGCGCGCTCGTCGCCTCGTCCAGCACGATGATGGGCGCGTCCTTCAGGAAGGCGCGCGCGATGCCGACGCGCTGGCGCTGGCCGCCGGAGAGCTTGGCTCCCCGCTCGCCGACGATCGTCGCGTAGCCCTCCGGGAGCGCGCGGATGAAGCTGTCGCAATAAGCGGCGCGCGCAGCCTCGATCACCTCCTCGTCGTTGGCGTCCGGCCGGCCGAAGCGGATGTTCTCCATGATGCTGCGGTGAAACAGCACGATCTCCTGCGGCACGACGGCGAGCGCGGCCCTCAGCGAATCCTGCGTCACGTCCGCGATCCGCTGGCCGTCGATGAGGATCTCGCCGTCATCCACGTCCCAGAGCCGCTGGAGCAGGTTGACGAGCGTCGACTTGCCGGCCCCGGAGGGGCCGACGATGCCGACCTTCTGCCCGGCCGGGATGGTGAGAGACAGCTCGTGCGTGACCTCGCGCGGACCGCCATAGGAGAACGACACCTGCCGGAACTCCACCGTGCCGCCGGCCGGCACGAGCACCCCGGCATTCGGCGCGTTCACGACCGTGCGGGGCTGGGCGATCTTGCGCAGGGTTTCGTCGATGAAGCCGAATTGCTGCGACAGGTCGACCAGCGAGAGCGCCAGATCCCGGGACGAATGCAGCACCCGGAAGGTCAGCGTCGAGACCAGCACGACGTCCCCGGGCGTGATCCGGCCCCGGCTCCACAGCGTGACCGCCCAGACGAGCATGCCGCCGGCCGAGACGGTGAGGACGATGTCGTTGAGAAGCCGCGCCTTCTCGATATGCAGCCAGCTGGTGCGCTGGGCCGCCGCCTCCTCGCGGAACCCGGCCGCGAGCCGCGCATGCTCGCGCTGGCGGGCGGAAAACGCCTTCACGGCCCACATGTTGGTGATGGTGTCGACGAGTTCGCCCGCGACGTTGCCGGCGAGGCCGGAATAGCGCCGGTGCCTCGGGCGGCCACGCTCGCCGAAGACGAGCAGCAGCGTCGTCATGCTGACCACCACGGCACCCAGCGCGGCCATCATGCCGAGGTTGATGGTGCCGAAGATGATCAGCGCCCCGACGAAATCGATGCAGGGCGGAAGAACGCGCCAGATCAGCGTGTTGGCAAGGGCGCCGAAATTCCCGGCCGTCGCCGTGATCCTCTGGCCGAGCGAGCCGGCGAGATTCTCGGCGAAGTACCGCATCGGCTGGCGGTTCAGGTACTCGAACAGGTCGAGCCGCATATCGACCCCGACCCCAATCGTGGTGCGGCAGGTGAGCCAGCCGACCACGCGCCAGGACAGCGCCTCCGTGGCGATCATGCCGACAAAGAAGGCGAGCGTGGTCCAGACCGCGGCCCGGGCCTCCAGCGGGCCGGCCATGATGTCCACCAGCACCTTCAGGACGTACTGGATGCCGATCGCGGCCGCAGCCGCCACCACGACGAAGAAGAAGATCGTCGCGAAGGACGGTGCCCAGTTGCGGACGTAGTGCCCGATAAAGACGATCGGACCCCGCAGGTAGGCGGGGGGGCGCTTCGGTGTCGACAGGGCGGACATCTGCACCTAGGCCGCTTGGTCGAAGCGGGACGCGGACGGACGTGCCGACAGGGCCTGGAACCGCGCCGCCTGCACCTTCAACTCCTCCGCCAGCGGCTCGTGCACGCGGCGCTGGCCGCGGTCGTCCGCCGCCGACAGGAGCCCGGTTGCGCAGAGCCGGTCGTTGTCCCAGCCGTGGTAGTCGAGGATCGGGTAGAGGCAGATGCCCTCGACCGGCACCCCGGCCGCCATCGCGGCGCGTGCCTCGCCGCTGACGTAGTGGAGCCAGGACGCCCGGCCGGAGCCTTCCGCGCCGGTCTCGGCGAGCAGGATCGGGCGCCGGTAGCGCTGCCAGACCTCCAGCAGCATTTCATGCAGCGGACGGAAGGCGTGGTGGCCCATCGGGATGGTGCCGCCGCCATGGTACCATTGGTTGTCTGGGTAGAAATTCAGCCCGACCACGTCGAGGCAATCGGGCCCGCCGCCGAGTTCGGGTTCGCTCCGGCCGACCAGGACATCCAGCGCCTCGAACTGCGACTCGCGATGCCGCCGCGCGCCGGCCCGGTGGCCGGGGTCGTCATGCGTGCCCGGATCCACGTGGATCAGCGGCTCGGCACAGATGAACCGGGCGCCCGGGGCCGTGGCCCGGACGGCGCGGGTGGCGGCGATCGCGGCGCGGACGAGTTGGCGCTTGAGGCGGCCGCCCTCCCCGGTCCGGTTCGGACCGAAGCGGCCGACCTCGCCGCCGGCCCACGCCCAGAACGAGATCTCGTTGACCGGGCACACCAGCGGCGCACGGCCCGTTTCGCGCAGGATCAGCTCGGCGGCGGCGGCGGCAAAGCGCGCCAGCCGCTCCGGAAACGTGTCCGACCAGATGTCGAGGCCGTCCGGCCAACCGTAATGGCACAGGTCCCAGACCACCTGGGTGCCCGCCTCCTCCGCGGCATGGAGCATCGGCAGGAAGCTATCCCAGTCATAGCTGCCCGGGCTCCTCTCGATGAGGTGCCAGCGCAGCCCGTCCCGCGCGCTCCGGACGCCGTGCCGCGCCAGCGCCCGATAATCCTGCCGCGCGAAGCGATCATGCTCGGTCGTGCGCAGGAGATCGAGGCGTCGCCCGTCCGCTCGGACCTGCGTCGAACACTCGAACCCTCCAAGAAAGAAGCTTTGAAACAGGCCCATCGGGATTCCTGGCGACCAAACCGCGGCTTCGCCGGCAGCGTGCCTCAGCGAGAACACGCCGCCTTCCGCATGGTTCGCCCTCCGCCCCATCGCGGCGGGAGGTTCGTTCCGTTGCGTACTTCGCCGGCCCGCGCGCCGCCCGGCCCCTGGCTGCGAACTCGTACGTTCCTGGACGGCATGCCCGTCGCTCGGGAACTTACGGTCGGTCTCCGGAGTCAGGCCGGGGTGAGCACCAGCCCGCCCCACCCCCGCTCTTGCGGCACCTCGCAGCACCTCAGCCAAAGGACGACGCATGGTTCGGCGTAACGGAGATATTGCGTTCTCGCCTCGGGGCCTCACGGCGGAACCGGGCTCATACGTTTCCCTCGGCGCGGGGCGCCGTAAGCCTCTTCTTCTTTGCCTGTCGCACCTGCGCTGGGATTTCGTCTGGCAGCGGCCGCAGCACCTCCTGAGCCGGGCCGCGCGCGACTTCAACGTCGTCGTGTTCGAGGAGCCGATGTGGCGGGCCGGCGTGTCGCCGCATCTCGAGGTGACGCGCCGCGACGGCGGCATCCGCATCGCGGTGCCGATCCTGCCCGAGGGCATGTACGGCTTCGACGCGACGACCGAGCAGCGCAGGATGCTGGAGCGCTTCCTGGCGGCCGAGCCGGCGCCGTCGCGCATCTTCTGGTATTACACACCGATGGCCATGAGCTTCTCCGGCCACCTGCCGGCAGATGCCGTGATCTACGACAACATGGACGAGCTCTCCGCCTTTTGCGGCGCCTCGCCCGAGATGCTGGCCAACGAGGAGGATCTGTTCGCCCGGGCCGACCTCGTGTTCACGGGCGGCATGAGCCTCTACGAGGCCAAGCGCCACCGGCACCCGAGCGTGCATCCCTTCCCGTCCTCCATCGATGCGGCGCATTTCGCCCGCGCCCGGACGGAGCGGCGCGACCCGGCCGACCAGGCCGCAATCCCCGGCCCGCGGCTCGGGTTCTTCGGCGTGATCGACGAGCGGATGGACATCGAGCTGGTCGGCGCCGTAGCCGATGCGCGGCCGGACTGGCAGTTCGTCATGATCGGCCCGGTGGTGAAGATCGACCCGGCGAGCCTGCCGCAGCGGCCCAACATCCACTGGCTCGGCGGCAAGCGCTACGAGGAGCTCCCGTCCTACCTGTCCGGCTGGGACATCGGCTTCATGCCGTTCGCCCTGAACGACGCGACGCGCTTCATCAGCCCGACAAAGACGCCCGAATTCCTGGCCGCCGGCGTGCCCGTGGTCTCGACCCCGATCACGGACGTCATCCGCCCCTATGGCCAGCGCAACCTCGTCGAGATCGCGGCCGATGCGGGCGAGGTGGTCGCGGCGGCAGAGCGCCTGATGGCCCGCCCGCGCGCGCCCTGGCTGCAGCGGGTGGACCGCCACCTCGCCACCGGATCGTGGGACGCGACCTGGGCCGCCATGCGGCGCCTGATCGGCGATGCGATGGGCGAGCCCGACGACCTTGCAGTGGCGTCGGGGGCAGCGGCATCGACGATCGCCGCCGGCCCGGCCGAGTAGATCCAGCCCGGGAGCGGCTCATGTACGACTGGATGATCGTCGGCGCCGGCTTCGCCGGCAGCGTGCTGGCGGAGCGCCTCGCCAACGAGCGTGGCGACAAGGTGCTCCTGATCGACCGGCGCAGCCACATCGGCGGCAACGCCTATGACCGACACGACGACGCGGGCATCCTGATCCACCAGTACGGCCCGCACATCTTCCACACGAACGCCAAGGGGATCTTCGACTACCTGTCGAACTTCACCGCGTGGCGCCCGTACGAGCACCGGGTGCTCGGCCGGGTGGACGACAAGCTCGTGCCGATCCCGATCAATCTCGACACGGTCAACACGCTGTATGGACTGAACCTCACCTCGGACGAGCTGGAGGGCTGGTTCGCCGAGCGCGCGGAGGCGGTGCCGGAAATCCGGACCTCGGAGGACGTCGTCGTGTCCAAGGTCGGGCGCGAGCTCTACGAGAAGTTCTTCCGTGGCTACACCCGCAAGCAATGGGGGGTGGACCCCTCGGAGCTCGACAAGTCGGTCACGGCCCGGGTGCCGACGCGGACCAACCGGGACGACCGGTATTTCACGGACGAATTCCAGTTCATGCCCGCCCAGGGCTACACGCGCATGTTCGAGGCGATGCTGCGCAGCCCGAACATCCACGTGATGCTGCAGACCGATTATCGCGACATCAAGGACGCCATTCCGCACCGGCGCACGATCTATACCGGGCCTATCGACGAGTATTTCGGCTTCCGCTTCGGCAAGCTGCCCTACCGCTCGCTCCGCTTCCGGCACGAGACGCTCGACCAGGCGCAGTACCAGCCCGTCGGGACCGTGAACTACCCGATGAGCGAGGATTACACCCGCATCAGCGAGTACAAGCACCTCACCGGCCAGGTGCATCCGAAGACGAGCATCACGTTCGAATATCCGAGCGCCGAAGGCGACCCCTACTACCCGATCCCGCGGCCGGAGAACGCCGAGCTCTTCAAGAAGTACGAGAAGCTCGCGCTGGCGACGCCGGACGTTTGGTTCGTCGGCCGGCTCGCGACCTATCGCTACTACAACATGGACCAGGTGGTCGGGCAGGCCCTCGCGACCTATCGGCGGATTTCGGAATCCCTGCCGGTCGGGGCCGATACCACCGCCGTCAAGGCGATCGGAGCCGCTGCCGGAGCCTAGGCTCCCGCAGCCGAGCGCGCCATGGGAAGGCCCGACCGTCTCGAACTCTGGGGCGGCCTCGAAGCCACCATCGTCCGCGTCGGCGAGCGCTTCCGCGACCAGGCCCGCGAGACCGGGCATCGCGAGCGACTTGAGGATCTGGACCGGATCGCGGCGCTCGGCATCCGCACCCTGCGTTACCCGTTCCTCTGGGAGTCGATCGCGCCCGACGCTCCCGATTGCTGCGACTGGGGCTGGCACGACGCGCGCGCCGGGCGGCTTCGCAAGCTCGGCATCCGGCCGATCGCCGGGCTCGTCCATCACGGCAGCGGGCCGGCCTATACGAGCCTCGTCGATCCGGCCTTTCCGGAACTGCTGGCGCGGCATGCCGCCCAGGTCGCGCGGCGCTACCCGTGGATCGACCTCTACACGCCGGTGAACGAGCCGCTCACCACGGCCCGCTTCAGCTGCCTGTACGGCCACTGGTATCCGCACCAGCGGGGCGATGCCGCGTTCTTCCGCGCGCTCGTGAACCAGTGCCGGGCGACACTTCTGGCCATGCGCGAGATCCGGCGCGTGAACCCCGATGCGGCGCTCGTGCAGACGGAGGACCTCGGCAAAACCTTCTCCACGCCCGCCCTCGCCTATCAGGCGGAGCTGGAGAACCAGCGCCGGTGGCTCTCCTTCGACCTGCTGTTCGGCCGGGTCGACCGGCGGCACCCGTGGCGGCCCCTGCTTCTGGCCAACGGAATCACCGAACGTGAGCTCGACGAGCTGGCCGAAGGCGAAGCCAAGCCCGACATCGTCGGCATCAACCATTACCTGACGAGCGAGCGCTATCTGGACGAGCGCCTCAGGCGCTACCCCGAGCATTTCCGCGGCGGCAACGGGCGCAGCGCCTACGCCGATGTGGAAGCGGTCCGGATCCGCGCGCTAGACGGCGAAACCGGCCCGGCCCCCCGCTTGCGCGAGGCCTGGGAGCGCTACCGGGCGCCGATCGCCGTGACCGAGGCCCATCACGGCTGCAGCCGCGACGAGCAGGTGCGCTGGCTGCTCGACGTCTGGCGCGCGGCCGAGACGGTCCGGGACGAAGGCGCGGATGTCCGGGCCGTCACGGTCTGGTCCCTGTTCGGGGCGGTGGACTGGAACTCCCTGCTCACCCGCGAGACGGGCTTCTATGAGCCGGGCCCCTTCGACGTGCGCGGGCCCTCGCCGCGGCCGACGGCCCTCGCGGCCGCCGCGACCGCGCTCGCCACCACGGGCAGGTTCGACCATCCGGTCCTGGACAGTCCCGGCTGGTGGCGGCGGGAGACGCGCTTCTACAAGCCGGCCGTGATCCGCCGCGAGCGCGCCGCGAACGCGCCCCGATGCGTTCTGATCCTCGGTGACGGCGGGCCCGTCCAGGACGCGATGTCCCGGATCGCGAGTGAGCGCGGGCTCGCCCATTCCCTGGTCGGACCGGCGGACGGGGGGCGGCTCGAGGCGGCAGCGGAACCGCCGCCCTGGGCGATCCTCGACCTCGCCGGGCTCGCGCCCCGGCACGGCAGCCTGGCGCATGCGGTGCCCGACCTCGCCTGGCGGGCCCGCCATTCAGGCGCGCGCTTCGTCACGGTAACCGGGCCCGGCCTGTTCGCCGGGCGCCTCGGGCGCCCCTATGGTGAGTCCGACGGAGCCGATGCGGTTGATCCCGTGGGGCGTCGCGCCCTCGCCAGGGAACAGCAGATCCGCCGCCTCAACCCCAATGCCCTCGCGATCCGCACCGGCCCTCTGTTCGGGCCCTGGCACCAGGACAACGCGGTCTTCGACGCCGTGCGGTCGCTCGCGTCCGGCGGGCCGGTCGCCTGGGCGGCCGAGATCGTGTCCCCGACCTATCTGCCCGACCTCGCGCACGCGTTGTTCGATCTTTTGATCGACGGCGACGAGGGGATCCGGCACCTCGCCCATGCCGGGGCGGCGAGTTGGGCCGAGATCGCCTGCCGCCTGGCCGCGAGGGCGGGCCTGCAGAATCCGCCGCAGCGCGAGGGGCCGCTGCTCCGGGACGTGTCTCTCGCCACCGAGCGCGGGCAGATCATGCCCCCGCTCGACAGCGCGCTCGACCGGTTCGTTCGGGACTGCGAACCCGATTGGCGGGTTCCGGACCAGCCGCTCCGCCTGGCCGTCGGCTAGGGCGGGACGCGGAACCGCGCTCGCGCCGGGAACGTTCACCCGCGACAGGCAATCGATTGCAAAGGTTCGACAATGGCCAAGACAGTGGCAGACCAGCGTGCCCGGCAGGGCGGCCCCGGAAAACCGGTGTTGATGGTGCTGGCGGCGAGCCTCGTTCTCCTCGGCATCTACATGGTCTCGCTGATGAGCTGGAGCGGATCCACCTCCCCGACCAGCCCGCAGCAGAGGTCCGCCGAGCAGAGCAACAACAGCGCGAGCTCGGCCAATTCGGCCCGCGTGCCGACCGAAAACCCGGCCTACCCCTCGCCAGCGGCGCCGGCAGCCGGTACGACGGGCAGCGCAACACCACGCTAAGGCGTGGCCTCGCCTCCGATCCTCGCGATCGGAGGCCTTCCTGACCAGTTGAGACGAGTCCACCTCTGCTTCGTTGGTTCCTTCTCGCGGTAGCGCTTGCCGCGGCCGTCCCGGCCGCGGCTCAAGCCGTTTCGACCACCGCCCCGCAACCGCAGAGTGCGGCTCCCGCCGCACCTGCGCCTGCAACGCCAAATCCGCCCCAGGATGCCGGCACGGATGCCGCCGCCTCGCCGCTTGAACGCGTGCGGGCGAACCTGGAGGCGGCCCGCGCCGAACTGGCCCAGCAACAGGCCACCCTGCGGCGCCGCGACCTGTCCCAGGCCGAGCTCCAGGATCTGCGCGGGCGCATCGATCCCATCGCCGAACGGCTGCGGGAGATCGTCGCCACCATCCAGCCGCGTCTCGACGCGGCCAAGAGCCTCCTCGAACAGCTCGGACCCAAGCCGAAGGAAGGCACCGGCGAAGGCGAGGATGTCGCCCGCGACCGCGCCGAACGCGAGGCGGCCGTCGCGCGTTTCGACGAGACGCAGCGCGTCGCCCGCGCCCTGCTGGCGCAGGCCGAGCAGCTCACGACGCAGATCAGCGACCGGCGCCGGAGCGTGTTTGCGAGCGCCCTGTTCGAGCGCAGCTATGCCCTGCTCAGTCCGGAGCTCTGGGTTTCGGCCGCCACCTCGATCCCGCGCGACCTGCGGGCGCTGCAGATCGTGGTGCAGGACGCCGCCTCCCGCTTCGAGGGCCGCTCCTCGCCGGCGACCCTGACCCTTCTGGGGCTCGCGATCGGGGCCGCCGTCGCCTTTCACGTCGCGCGCCGGCACCTCGCCCCACGCCTCGTGCGGCGGAGCGAGACGGCGACCGAGGTCAACAAGCGCCGAAGGGTCCGGACGGCGCTGGGCATCCTGCTGTTCGAGGCCGCTCCCGCCGCGGCGGGAAGCTTCGTGGTCTACCAGCTGCTCGTGCTGGCGGACCTGTTTCCCGGTAGGCTGTATCCGGTGCTCGCCGCCCTCCTCGGCGGCTTGGCCTTCGTGGCCTTCGCCCGCGGCGCGGCCGACGCGATTTTGGCGCCCAATCGGCCGGCCTGGCGCATTCTGTCGATTTCGGACGGCCCGGCCGGCTGGACGGCTCGCTTCGCCATCGCGTTCGCCACGACGGTGGCCACCGGCAAGGTTCTCGATTCCCTGAACCAGGCGATCGCGGCCGGGCTGCCCCTCACGGTGGCCACCCGCTCGGTCGTCGTGCTGATCGCGGCAGCGACCCTTGCCGAGCTCCTGCGCCGCTTCGCGGTCCGGGTGGAGACGGACGAATCCTGCCTCGGCCCCTACGTATCGCGCGAGCCGGCGCTGGCCGGGCCCGCCCGGCTTCTCGGCTGGGCGGTCGTCGCCGCCGTGGTCGCCGCCCTGCTCGGCGGCTATGTCGCCTTGGCGTCCTTCCTGATCGACCAGGTCGCCTGGATCATCTCGCTCCTCGTGGTGCTCTACGTGGGAGTCCTGCTGAGCGACGAGTTCCTCGGCGAGACGCTGAAGAGCAACAGCCGGGTCTCGACCACCCTGCAGGCCAATCTCGGCCTGAGGCGGCGCTCGCTGGAGCAGTTCGGAACGCTGGCGGCCGGCGTCTCGCGTGTCGTGCTGTTTCTCGTGGCGGCACTGCTGGCGCTGGCACCGTGGGGCGTGGAATCGGTCGACATCACGTCCAACCTCAGGGCCGCGTTCTTCGGCTTCCAGGTCGGCGACGTCACGGTATCGCTGTCGACGATCCTGATCGGGCTGCTGCTTTTCGGCAGCGTCATAGGGGTGACCCGGATTCTCCAGCGCTGGCTGGCCAACACGTTCCTGCCGACGACCGATCTCGATGCCGGCCTGCGCAACTCCATTCAGACGGCCGCCGGCTATCTCGGCTTCTTCGCCGCGGCCGCGCTTGCCCTGTCCTACCTCGGGCTGGGGCTCGAGAAGATCGCGATCGTCGCCGGTGCGCTCTCGGTCGGTATCGGCTTCGGCCTGCAATCCATCGTGAACAACTTCGTTTCCGGCCTGATCCTGCTCTGGGAGCGTCCGATCCGGGTCGGCGACCTCGTCGTGATCGGGGACGGCGAGGGCTATGTGCGGCGCATCAGCGTCCGCGCGACCGAGATCGAGACCTACGACCGCTCGAGCGTCATCATCCCGAACTCGAACCTGATCTCGGGCGTCGTAAAGAACCGCGTGCGCGGCGATCGCAGCGGGCGGGTCATCATCTCGATCGGGATCGGGCGCGACAAGGATCCGACCCGAACGGCCGAGCTCCTGATCGCGCAGGCGAGCCGGCACGCCGACGTGCTGCACGAGCCGCCGCCGCGCGTGCTGTTCAAGACGATCGGCGGCACCTCGCTCGACCTCGACCTCGTCTGCGTCGTGGACGACGTAACCAAGCAGGCGCGGGTGCAGAGCGACCTGAATTTCGCGGTGTTCAAGGCCCTCGTCGACGAGGGTATCATCCCGATGCCCGGGCCGGCGGTCACCACCATCGCCGGGCTGGAGCAGGTGCAGGCAGCGCTGCAGCACAT
>JAQGJZ010000004.1 GCA_028290385.1 Enterovirga sp. | reverse complement strand
GTACGGCGTGGGGACGCTCGCCCTGCACCTGCGGCTGCTGCCGGAGCGCGACCCGCATCCCGGCCTGTACGCGGCGGCGCGGTTTCTGCTCGACCACCTGGACGAAGCCGCGCTCGCGCCGGCGCTGTTTATCCGCTTCGAGCTGATGCTGCTGGCCGAGCTCGGCTACGGGCTCGACCTGACCAGCTGCGCCGCGACGGGCGCCGCGGAGGACCTCGTCTACGTGTCGCCGAAGAGCGGGCGCGCGGTGAGCCGGGCCGCCGGCGCGCCGTATCACGACCGCCTGCTGCAGCTTCCCGCCTTTCTGCGCGGCGAGGCGGAGCTGCCCCATCCGGACGCCGCCGAGATCGCGGCCGGCTTTCGCCTCACGGGCTTTTTCCTGGAAGCGCATGTGTGGGGTGCGCAGGGCGGCTTCGCACCGGACGAGCGGGCGCGATTTGTCGCTCAGGCCGCACTCGAAACCCAGAACAAACCCGGATCGGCTATGGTGGGCTCAGACCTGCGTACTGATTCGGTCCGAGACAGAGCATGAACAAGCCCATCGATCCGCCGGAGGACGGCGTCGAGATCGTGAACCTGCGCGATGCGCTGGAGGAGCGTTATCTCGCCTACGCGCTGTCGACGATCATGCACCGGGCGCTGCCGGATGCGCGCGACGGGCTGAAGCCGGTCCACCGCCGGATCCTGCACGGCATGAACCTGCTCCGCCTCAATCCCGGCGGGCCGTTCAAGAAATCCGCCAAGGTCGTGGGCGACGTGATGGGCTCGTTCCACCCGCACGGCGACCAGGCGATCTACGACGCGCTCGTGCGCCTGGCGCAGGATTTCGCCTCGCGCTACCCGCTCGTCGACGGCCAGGGCAATTTCGGCAACATCGACGGCGATAGCGCGGCCGCCTACCGGTACACCGAAGCCCGCATGACGGATGTCGCGCGGCGCCTCCTCGACGGCATCGACGAGGACGCGATCGACTTCCGGCCCAATTACGACGGCACCACGGAGGAGCCGATCGTCCTGCCCGCGGCCTTCCCGAACCTGCTCGCCAACGGCTCGCAGGGCATCGCGGTCGGCATGGCGACCTCGATCCCGCCGCACAATGCGGCCGAGCTCTGCGACGCGGCGCTCTATCTGATCAGCCACCCCAAGGCGACCTCGACCGACCTGTGCCAGCTCGTGCAGGGCCCCGATTTCCCGACCGGCGGCATCGTGGTCGACAAGCGCGACGCCATCGAGGAGGCGTATCGCACCGGCCGCGGCTCGTTCCGGGTGCGGGCGCGCTGGTCGAAGGAGGATACCGGCCGCGGCACATGGGCCGTGGTCGTGACCGAGATCCCGTACGGGATCCCGAAGTCGCGGCTGATCGAGAAGATCGCCGAGCTCGTCAACGAGAAGAAGCTGCCGCTGCTCGCCGACGTGCGGGACGAGTCGGCCGAGGATGTCCGGGTCGTGCTCGAGCCGCGCTCGCGGACCGTAGATCCGACCATGCTGATGGAATCGCTGTTCCGGCTGACGGAGCTCGAGGCCCGGATCCCGCTGAACGTGAACGTGCTGTCGGGCGGCAAGGTGCCGAAGGTGCTCGGCCTCGTCGAGTGCCTGCGCGAGTGGATCGACCACCGCCGTGACGTTCTGATCCGGCGCTCCAAGCACCGGCTCGCCGCCATCGAGCGGCGCCTGGAGATCCTGCGCGGGCTGCTGATCATCTTCCTGGACCTCGACAAGGTCATCAAGATCATCCGCGAGGAGGATGATCCCAAGGTCGAGCTGATGCGGTTCTTCGGCCTCACGGAGCTGCAGGCGAACGCGATCCTCGACACGCGGCTTCGCGCGTTGCGCAAGCTGGAGGAGGAGGGTCTCAAGACGGAGCTCGACCAGCTCACCAAGGAGAAGGGCGAGATCGAGGAGCTGCTGGGCTCGGACGCCAAGCAGTGGAAGACGGTCGCCTGGGAGATCCGCGCGACCCGCAAGGCCTATGGGCCGGAGACGCCCCTCGGCAAGCGCCGCACCACCTTCGCGGATGCGCCCGACCTCGGCGACATCGACGTCGCGGAAGCCATGGTGGAGCGCGAGCCGGTGACCGTGATCGTGTCCGAAAAAGGCTGGATCCGGGCCATGAAGGGGCATGTCGCCGATCTCGGGACGGTCCAGTTCAAGGGCGACGACACGCTTAAGACGTCCTTCTTCGCCGAGACCACCTCCAAGATCCTGGTCATGACGACGAACGGGAAGTTCTTCACCCTGGAAGCGTCGAAACTTCCGGGCGGGCGCGGCTTCGGCGACCCGATCCGCCTGATGGCCGATCTCGACGACGGGGCCGATGTCGTTACGGCCTTTCCGCACAAGCCGGGCGCGAAGCTGCTCCTCGTGGCGTCGGACGGGCGCGGCTTCATCGCGACCTCCGACGATCTCGTGGCGAACACCCGCAAGGGGCGCAACGTGCTCGGGGTGGATGGCAAGGAGCGCGCCATCGTGGCCGTCGAGGCGGCCGGCGACCATGTCGCGATCGTCGGGGCGAATCGGAAGCTGCTCGTGTTCCCGATCGGCCAGATGCCCGAGATGAGCCGGGGCAAGGGCGTGCGCCTGCAGCGCTACAAGGATGGCGGCGTCTCCGACGCCAAGGTCTTCATGCTGGAGAACGGCCTCACCTGGAAGGACACGTCAGGCCGGACCTGGACCGTGCCGGCGGCCGAACTGCGCGACTGGATCGGCAACCGCGCCGAAGCCGGTCGCCTGCCGCCCAAGGGTTTTCCGAAGACCAACACCTTCGGGTGAGGGGGCTCGAGGATGCGCGGCTGGGGGCGGTCGGCAGCCCCCGGCGCGCGAAGCCCGTTCGGATGTGCCGAGCCGAGCCGCCCGCTCAGGCGGCGCCGGCGGGTTCGGGCTCCAGTCCGGGCGGGGGCGAGGGAAGCGGCTGCCAATGCGTCGGCAACTCGTGCTCCTCGCGGATCGACACCGGGACCTGCATCCGCGACAGCCATTCGCCGAACTCGGTGCTGAGAACGGCGACGATCGCGCCCCATGGCCGTGTATAGACCAGGATCGGCTCGTCCTTGGGCGCACTCTCCACCGGCATCCACTGCGCCGAACTCTGCCCGTCCATCATGTGATCGCGTTCTCCCCGCCGATGACCTCAGGAGCTCGGCAGCCCTATCCTGCGATGTGCGCTGGCGCACATCAGAGTGGCTGAAGATCGTTGCCTGAGAGAGTTTGAGCCACGAATTGTTGCAGCGCACCGCGCGGGCCGAAACGTCCTCGCGGATCAAAAGGTTTCCCCTCCGTGACCAGCTCTATTCGTGACGTCGGCGTCGAGGATCTCGAGGCCGGGCTGCAGGACGGCTCGATTGTCCTTGTGGATGTGCGCGAGCCGCATGAATTCGCGGCCGGCCACATCCCGGGCTCGCTGTCCATGCCGCTCTCGGCCTTCGATGCAGAGGGCCTGCCGAGCACCGGCCGCGTCGTGTTCTCCTGCGCGGCCGGCGTGCGGTCCAAGACCGCCATCGACTTTTGCCAAGCCGCCGGGTTGTCCTGGTCGGAGCATTACCCGGGCGGATTCAAGGAGTGGTTCACCTCCGGCCGCGCGGTCGCTCGCGGCGACAGCTGATCCCAGGACCCAGGCCGGTGCCGGCGCTCGGATTGCCGAGCCGCAGGACCGCGGAGACTTTGTGATGAGACGTTTTCTCGGGGCGATCGCTGCTGTCGCCTGGATCGCGGGTTCTCTCGCGGCCGAGGCGCAAGCCCCCGGCGGGCCCCCGCCGCCGGTCACGGTCGCGAAGCCGGTCGTGAAGGACGTCGTCGAGTACGACGATTTCACGGGCCGCTTCGAGGCGACGGATTCGGTCGAGATCCGGGCCCGCGTCTCCGGCTACCTGGACAGCGTCGCATTCCAGGATGGCGCCGTCGTCGCGAAGGGTGATCCCCTCGTGGTGATCGACCGCCGGCCCTACAAGGCGGCGCTCGACCAGGCCCAGGCGAGCGTCGTCTCGGCACAGGCGCGCCTCAACTTCGCCCAGGCGGACCTCGAGCGCGCACAATCGCTGCAGCGCACGGGGAACATCGCCGAGCAGCTCGTCGACCAGCGTCGCCAGGCCTTCATCACGGCCCGGGCGGACATGGACAACGCCGAGGCCGCGCTCCGCAACGCCAAGCTGAACTACGATTTCACGGACATCCGCGCCCCGATCGCGGGCCGCATCGGCCGCAAGCTCGTGGCCGAGGGCAATCTCGTGAACGCGAACGAGACGCTGCTGACGACGATCGTCTCGCTGGACCCGATCCATTTCTACTTCGACGTCGATGAGCGCTCCTTCCTGGCCTATTCGCGGATGCAGGCGGAGGCGACGAGCGCGGGAAAGACTATCACGGACGGTGCCCGCGTCGGGCTGACGGACGAGCGCGAGGCGAAGCGCCCGGCGCGGATCGACTTCGTCGACAACCGGGTGGATCAGGCCAGCGGCACCATCCGGCTGCGGGCCGTGCTCGACAACAAGGACATGTTCCTGCTGCCCGGCCTGTTCGGCACGATCGCGGTGACCGGCTCGCCGGCGCATCGCGGCGTTCTGATCCCGGACGAGGCGATCGCGGCCGATCAGGACCGCCGCATCGTCTGGGTCGTCGCGGGTGACGGCAGCGTCAGCTCCAAGGTCGTCCGGCCGGGCCCGAAGATCGACGGGTATCGCCTGATCCGGAGCGGGCTGACCGGCGACGAGTCGATCGTCATCAACGGTCTTCAGCGCGTGCGCCCCGGCGCCAAAGTGACACCGCAGCGGGAGGAGCTTCCGCCGGTCCGGCAACAATGATGCGCGCCCGCGCCCGAGGCACATCCGCATGAGATTCGCGCATTTCTTCGTGGAGCGGCCGATCTTCGCGTCGGTCCTGTCCGTCCTGCTTGTCCTGGTCGGCTATGTCTCCTACGCCCGGCTGCCGGTCGCCCAGTATCCGGAGATCGCCCCGCCCACCATCACGGTGCGCGCCGCCTATCCGGGCGCGAATGCCGAGACGGTCGCGGCCACCGTCGCCACCCCGATCGAGCAGGAGGTGAACGGCGTCGAGAACATGCTCTACATGTCGTCGTATTCGACCGGCGACGGCAATATGCAGCTGACGATCACGTTCCAGCCGGGGACGAATCTCGACCAGGCCAACGTGCTCGTCCAGAACCGCGTCGCGACCGCCCAGCCGCGGCTGCCCGCGGAGGTGCGCTCGCTCGGCGTCACGACCCGCAAGGCGTCGTCGGACTTCCTGATGGTGGTCCACATGCTGTCGCCGAACAACGCGTTCGACGACCTGTATATCTCGAACTACGCCCTGATCCGGGTGCGGGACGAGCTGCTGCGGCTCGATGGCGTCGGGGACGTCACGGTGTTCGGCGCGCGCGAATACGCGCTCCGCGTCTGGCTGAATCCGGACCGGATGGCCGCCTACGGCCTGACCACGACCGAGATCCTGGCCGCGCTGCAGGAGCAGAACATCCAGGTCGCGGGCGGCTCGCTCGGGGCGTCGCCATCCCCGCCCGGCAATGCGTTCCAGCTCACCGTGCAAACGCAGGGCCGGTTCGAGAACGTCAGCCAGTTCGAGAACGTCATCGTCAAATCGGCGAACGGCCGCCTTGTGCGCATGCGCGACGTCGCGCGCGTCGAGCTCGCGGCCCGGGACTACAGCTCCAATTCCTATCTCGACGGAAAGCCGGCAATCGGCATCGGCGTCTTCCAGCGGCCCGGCACGAACGCGCTGGACGCCGCGGATTCGATCATCGCCAAGGTGAAGGAGCTGCAGAAGAGCTTCCCGCCCGGGCTGGAATACCGCATCGCCTACAACCCGACGGAGTTCATCGCCGAGTCCGTCCGGGAGGTCTACAAGACGCTGTTCGAGGCGGTCGTCCTCGTCGTGATCGTGGTCATCGTGTTCCTGCAGAGCTGGCGGACCGCGATCATCCCGATCGTCGCCATCCCGGTCTCGCTGATCGGCACCTTCGCGGTGATGAGCGCCTTTGGGTTCTCGCTGAACAACCTCACGCTGTTCGGCCTCGTTCTCGCGATCGGCATCGTGGTCGATGACGCGATCGTCGTGGTCGAGAACGTCGAGCGCAACATCGCGGAAGGGCAGACGCCGCGGGAAGCCGCGCACACGACCATGGACGAGGTCGGCGGCGCGGTGATCGCGATCGCGCTCGTGCTCTCGGCCGTGTTCATCCCGACCGCCTTCATCCCGGGCATTTCGGGGCAGTTCTACCGTCAGTTCGCGCTCACGATCGCGGCCGCGACGATCATCTCGGCCTTCAACTCGCTGACGCTGTCACCGGCGCTCTGCGCCCTGCTGCTCAAACCGCATCACGCCCACCCCCGGCGACGAAATATCTTCGCGCGGATCGGCGGCGGGCTGGCCAACGGCTTCAACCGGGCCTTCGACAAGACCTCGACCGGCTACTCGGTGAGCGTCCGCAGCCTGGTCGGCCACAAGCTGACGCTGGCCGTGATGCTGCTGCTCTATGGCGGCCTGATCGCGGGCACCGTGTTTCTCGCCAGAACGACCCCGACCGGGTTCATCCCGGCGCAGGACAAGGGCTACCTGATCGCGGTCGTCCAGCTTCCCCCCGGCTCCTCGCTGAACCGGACGGATGCGGTGATGAAAAAGGCCGAGGCGCTCATCAAGGAGATCCCCGGCATCGCGAGCGTGATCTCGATCGCCGGCTTCGACGGTGCGACCTTCACGAACACGCCGAGCGGCGGCGTGATGTTCCTGCCGCTGAAGCCGTTCGAGGAGCGCGCGAGCCCGATCCTCAGCGCCGCCGCGCTCGCTGGCCAGGTGATCCAGAAGCTCGCGGTGATCCAGGACGCGGTGATCTTCGCCCTGCCGCCGCCGCCCGTTCAGGGCCTCGGCAACGCGGGTGGGTTCAAGATGCAGCTCCAGGACGTGTCCGGAAATGGGCTCGGCCCGCTGCTCGCCGCCGCCCGCGAGGTGATCGGCCAGGCGAACCAGAACCCCAACCTTACCCGCGTGTTTACGACCTTCGGCAACAACACCCCGCAGATCTTCCTGGACATCGACCGGGTGAAGGCGCGCATGCTCGACGTGCCGCTCGCCAACATCTTCAACACCCTGCAGGTGAACCTGGGCGGTGCCTATGCGAACGACTTCAACGTCTTCGGGCGCGTGTACCAGGTCCGCGTGCAGGCCGATGCCCGCTTCCGGCAGGAGCGCGAGGATATCCTGCAGCTGAAAGTACGCTCCAGCTCGGGCGCGCTGGTGCCGCTCGGCTCGCTGGTCACCATCCGCGACACCGCGGGCGCGGATCTGGTCCAGCGCTACAACATGTACACTTCGGTGCCGATCCAGGGGGATACCGCCCGGGGCGTGTCCTCCGGCGTCGGCCTGACGGAGATGGAGGCCATCGCTGCGCGGCTTCCGCCCGGCACGAGCTACCAATGGACGGAGCTCGCGTTCCAGGAGCGCGCGACGGGCAACACGGCGATCTTCATCTTCGCGCTCGGTGTGCTCTTCGTCTTCCTGGTGCTCGCCGCGCAATACGAAAGCTGGGCACTGCCGCTCGCCATCATCCTGGTCGTTCCAACGGGCGTGCTCGCGGCGCTCGGCGGCGTGGTGCTGCGCGGGCAGGACAACAACATCCTGACCCAGGTCGGCCTCGTGGTGCTGATCGGCCTCGCGGCGAAGAACGCGATCCTGATCGTGGAATTCGCCAAGCAGATCGAGGACCGCGACGGCGTCGGCCCGGTGCCGGCCGTGGTCGAGGCGGCGCGGCTGCGCCTGCGCCCGATCCTGATGACGGCCTTCGCGTTCATTCTCGGCGTCGTGCCGCTCGTGATCGCGACCGGGCCCGGCGCAGAGATGCGCCAGGCGCTCGGCACGGCCGTGTTCTTCGGCATGATCGGGGCGACCTTCTTCGGGCTCTTCCTGACCCCCGTCTTCTACGTCGCGATCCGCTCCTTCGTGCTGTGGATCCGCGGCGGCCGAAAGGACGATCGGCCGGTGCCTGAGACGCGCGCGCCCGAACCGGCGCATTGACGAAGGACGCGCGAGGCAACAACGCTGGCCACGAGCCATGATGGAGTTGCCCGGATGCGTCCCATGAAGTTCGGTATCGGTCAGCCGGCGCTGCGGGTCGAGGACCCGCGGCTGGTGAGCGGGCAGGGCCGGTATTCCGACGACGTGCAGCCCGCGGGCTGCACCTATGCCGTGGTGGTGCGCAGCCCGCACGCGCACGCCCGCTTCACCATCGGCGACCTGTCGCCCGTGCGGGCGATGCCGGGCGTCCTGCTCGTCCTGACCTACGCGGATGTCGCCCAGTATGGCGGGCTCCCTTGCGGGGCGCCGGCCACGAACAGCGACGGCACGCAGATGACGCTGCCGCCCTATCCGCTGCTGGCGGACGGGGTCGCGCGGCATGTCGGCGATGCAGTCGCGTTTATCGCCGCCGAGACGGAAGCCCAGGGCCGGGACGCGGCGGAAGCCATGCCGGTCGCGTGGGAACCGCTCCCGGCCGCGATCGGCATCGACGGGGCCGGCAGGCCCGGCGCTCCGCTCGTCTGGGACGACGTCCCGGGCAATCTCGCGTTCGACTGCGCGGAGGGCGACGAGGCCGCCACGGACGCCGCCTTCGCCAAGGCGGCCCGGACGGTGTCGCTGTCGCTCGTCAACAACCGGCTCGTGACGAACTACCTGGAGCCGCGCGCCTGCATCGCGGAATACGACGCCGCGACCGGACACTGGACGCTGACCCTCGGCAGCCAGGGCAGCCACGGCATCCGCGACACCCTCGCGCGCGACATCCTGAAGGTGCCGCGCGAGCGCATCCGGGTGGTGACGCCCGATGTCGGCGGCGGCTTCGGCACCAAGATGTTCATGTTCCGCGAATACCCGCTCGCCGCCATCGCGGCCGAGCGGGCGCAGCGGCCCGTGAAGTGGATCTCGGAGCGGACCGAGCACTTCATGGCCGACGCCCAGGGCCGGGACAATCTGAACACGCTCGAGATGGCGCTGGACGAGAACGGGCGCTTTCTCGCCATGCGGGTCGACCTGAAGGCCGATATCGGTGGCTACCTGTCCGGCTACGCGCCCTTCATCCCGACCGGCGGCTCCCTGATGTCGCCGGGCCTCTACGACATCCCGACTATCGATATCCGCATCCGCGGCTACTACACGCACACGCTGCCGGTGGACGCCTATCGCGGAGCGGGCCGGCCCGAGGCCGCCTACGCGATCGAGCGCTTTGTGGACTACATTGCCCGCGAGATCGGCCGGGACGCGGCCGAGCTTCGCGCCCTGAACTTCATCCGTCCGGAGCAGATGCCGTACCGGACCTGCACCGGGAAGGTCTACGACACGGGCGAGTTCGACGGGCACATGCGGCGCGCCATCGAGCGGGCCGACGTCGCAGGATTTGCGGCGCGGCGCGCGGAATCAGCCGGCCGCGGCAAGCTGCGCGGCCTGGGGCTCGCGAGCTATATCGAGGCCTGCGCGGGCGGCTCCGGCGAGCGCGCCTATGTGAGCCTGCAGCCGGATGGCTCCGCGCTCGTGCGCATCGGCACCCAATCGAGCGGGCAGGGGCACGAAACGGCCTATGCGCAGCTCGTCTCCCAGGAGCTCGACCTTCCGCTCGACAGGATCCAGGTCGAGCAGGGCGACACCGCGACGCTCAAGAACGGCGGCGGCACCGGCGGCTCGCGCTCGATCCCGATCGGCGGCGCCGCCCTGTCCTTCGCGACCCAAAAGCTTGCGGACAATCTCAAGACCCTTGCGGCGGACGCCCTCGAGGCGGGCCTCGCGGATCTCGAGATCGCCGATGGCGGAAT
>JAQGJZ010000536.1 GCA_028290385.1 Enterovirga sp. | reverse complement strand
AAGATCGCCTGCCCGTGGCCGCTGCCGCAGGCGGAGCTGATCGACTTCGCGCGCGGGCTCGACCTCGTGATCGTCGTGGAGGAGAAGCGCTCCCTGATCGAGGTCCAGGTTCGCGAGGAGCTGTACGGCACCGCGAACCAGCCGGTCGTCGTCGGCAAGAAGGACGAGGCCGGCAAGTGGCTGTTCCCGGTGAAGGGCGCGCTCGACGCCAACGACATCGCCATCGCGATCGGCGAGCGCCTGCTGCGCTACCACCGGAACGACGACCTCGCCGGGCGCCTCGCCCGGCTGAAGGACGCCCAGGCGGTGCTCGCCATCACGAGCGACGTCGGCTCCCGCACGCCCGGCTTCTGCTCGGGCTGCCCGCACAATTCATCCACCGTCGTGCCGGACGGGATGCGGGCCTATGCCGGCATCGGCTGCCACTTCATGGCGCAGTGGATGGACCGCTCGACCGAGGGCTACACCCAGATGGGCGGCGAGGGGGCGAACTGGATCGGCGAGGCGCCGTTCTCGACCCGCGGCCACGTGTTCCAGAACCTCGGCGACGGCACCTACAACCATTCGGGCTCGCTGGCTTTGCGCTGGGCGGCGCACACCAAGACGAACGTCACCTACAAGATCCTGTTCAACGACGCCGTCGCCATGACGGGCGGGCAGCCGCATGAGGGTGGGCTCACGGTCGACCAGATCGCCCGCCAGGTCGCGGCCGAAGGTGCGACAGCCATCCGCCTCGTCACGGACGAGCCGGAGAAATACCCGGCCGGCGTGCGCTGGCCCGCCGGGCTGTCGATCCACCACCGCGACGCGCTCGACGAGGTGCAGCGCGAGCTGGCCGAGGTGGGTGGCGTGTCCGTGCTGATCTACGACCAGACCTGCGCGTCCGAGAAGCGCCGGCGCCGCAAACGCGGCGCGTTCCCGGATCCGGACAAGCGCGTGATCATCAACGACCTCGTTTGCGAGGGCTGCGGCGATTGCTCGGTGAAGTCGAACTGCGTCGCCGTGCAGCCGCTCGAGACCGAGTTCGGCCGCAAGCGCAAGATCGACCAGTCGAACTGCAACAAGGACTTCTCCTGCGTGAAGGGCTTTTGCCCGTCCTTTGTGACGGTGCATGGCGCCAAGCCGAAGACGATGGGCGCCATTGCCCTCCCCGTGGCGGGGAGGTCCGAGTCGGGCGAAGCCCGAACCGGGGTGGGGGGCGTGCAGGACATGCCCGAGCCCGCGGTGCCGGCCATCGACAAGACCTTCAACGTGCTCGTGACGGGGATCGGCGGCACCGGCGTGATCACGGTCGGCCAGATCATGGGCATGGCCGCGCATCTGGAGGGCAAGGGCCTCGGCCTGATCGACATGGCCGGGCTCGCCCAGAAGGGCGGCGCAGTGACCAGCCACCTGCGGCTCGCCAACCGGCAGGAGGACATCACGTCCATCCGGGTCACGGCCGGCATGGCCGACCTCGTGCTCGGCTGCGACCTGGTGGTGACCGGGTCGAAAAAGGTGCTGGGCGCCATGAAGGCCGGCCGCACGGCCGCGGTGGTCAACACGGCCGAGGTGATGCCGGGCGATTTCGCCCGCAACGCCGATTACTCGCTGCCGGCCGAGCGCCTGAAACGGGCGATCACGACGGCCGTGGGCGGGCGCTCCGAGCAGGGCGCGGGCCTGTCGCTGGTCGACGCGACCGAAGCCGCGCTGGCGCTGCTCGGCAATGCGATCGGGGCGAACATGTTCATGCTGGGCTATGCCTGGCAGACCGGGCGGGTGCCGCTCGCCCGCGCCTCGCTGCGCCGGGCGATCGAGCTGAACGGCGAAGCCGTGAAGATGAACCTCGACGCGTTCGAATGGGGCCGCCGTGCCGCCGCGGAGCCGGACCAGATCCGGGCCATCGTGGCGACGTCGAAGGCATCGGCGGACTCGACGGAGCTGTCCGAGACCCTCGACGAGGTGATCGCGCGCCGGATCGCGTTCCTGGGCGACTACCAGGACGCGGATTATGCCAAGCGCTACCGCGACCAGGTCGAGCGCGTCCGCGCGGCGGAGGCGAAGGCCGTGCCCGGCTCGACCGCCCTGACCGACGCGGTCGCCCGGGCGCTGTTCAAGCTGATGGCCTACAAGGACGAGTACGAGGTCGCGCGCCTCTACACGAACGGCCATTTCGCCAAGCAGATCGCCTCGACGTTCGAGGGCGAGAACCTGCGGTTCGAGTTCCACCTCGCGCCGCCGCTCCTCGCCCGAATCGACCGGCATACGGGCGAGCCGAAGAAGATGAGCTTTGGGCCCTGGATGCTGAAGGCGTTCGGCGTTCTGGCGAAGCTGAAGGGGCTGCGCGGCACGGCCTTCGACGTGTTCGGCTACACGCATGAGCGCCGGCTCGAGCGCCAGCTCGTGGCCGATTACGTGCGGCTGCTGGACGAGATCCTGCCCGCGCTGGCCCCCGGGAACCACGCCACCGCGATCGGGCTCGCGACGCTGCCGGGCAAGATCCGCGGCTTCGGCCACGTGAAGGCGCGCCATCTCGAGGCGGTCCGCAAGGAGGAGGCGGCGCTGCTCGCCCGCTTCCGCTCGCCGGACCCGACCCTGGCGCAAGCCGCGGAGTAGCCGGGGGCGCCAAGCCTCGCTGTTCGGGCGGGGCCGGCCCGGCGACGGTCGACTTTCGTCGCCTTGCGGCCGCGGCCGGTCCGGGACATGTCGTTGACGTTGCGATCGTGAGCGAGAGGCGGGAGCCAACCCGCCCTGGCGTTCAGGGAGGATAGACGATTTGGCCGCATCGCCCGGCATCGAGGATACCTTCCCGAAGCTGCTCGGCCGCAATGCGCGCATCCGCGGCGGACGGCCCGCCTTCCGGCACAAGGACCTCGGCATCTGGCAGAGCTGGACCTGGGCGGAGGTGCACGAGATCGTGCGCGCCTTCGCGGCCGGGCTCGACAAGCTCGGCGTCGAGCGCGGCTCCAAGATCGCCATCG
>JAQGJZ010000527.1 GCA_028290385.1 Enterovirga sp. | reverse complement strand
CAGATGCGCGGGGTCGTAGGGGCCGAGCCGCGAGAAGAAGGGCACCAGATGGGCCCGCGCGAGCACGTTGACGGAATCGATCTGAACGAGGCCGAGCTGCCCGGTGACGCGCGAGAGGTGCCGCAGCCCGGGCGAATCGACCCGGCTCTCGCCGAAGCCGCAGGCCGCGAGCGCGATCCGGCGCGCCTGCGCGGCCCCGATCCGCTCGCGCGGGCGGGGCACCTTGGCGACCGCGTCGAGGCGGGCCTCGGGTGCCGCGTCGCGCGGGATGCCGTCAGCCGAAATCCGGGCCGCCCCTGGGTTCGGCGAGGCCCTCCGACAGGCGCTCGATCCGCTCGGCCGTGCGGCGCAGCGCCTCCGCAAGCTGCCGCTCGGCGGCTTCCGAGCGCCCCGCCTGGGCCGACACCATCGAGCGCAGCGCCGTCACCTCGGATTCCAGCGCCGTCACCCGTTTCTTCGTCTCGATGAGGTCGTCCGCCATCGTCAGCGCGGCCATGACATGGAGGCGCATGTCGCCGATTTCGCCGAAGGAGCCGCGCAGTTCCTGGATCTTGCCGTCGAACGCCGCGGCGAGCTCCAGGAGATGCCCTTCTTCTCCGTCACCGCACGCCATCCGATAGGAGCGGCCGGCGATGGTTACCTGGACGTGAGCCATGGCTAGCTTTCGACTCCCTCGGCGCGCTCGGCCCGGGCCAAGACCTCGCCCACATGGCCGATGGCCGCCTGCAGGCGCCGGCCGACATGCTCGGATGCGGCCTCCACCTGGTTCAGGCGGGCCGTTGCGCTGTCCAGCTCGACCGAGAGGCGCGCACGATCGTCCTGCATGAGCTGCAGCTCGGTCTCGAGATCGCCACGGGACGCGCCGAGGGCGGGCCTGGCAGCCGCAGCCGTTTCGAGCTGTGACACCGCCGCGTTGAGCCGCCGGAAGGCGGCCTCGAGCTCGGGGGACATCGCGTTCTCCAGGATTCAATCGCCGCGAAACTAGGGCCCGGGGGAGGGTCCCGCAATGCGGCGACGCTGGTGCCGCACTGGACTCCCGGGACGCGCGTGGCTAGACCGCGCCCGCGAGCGGACCACGATCCATTCCGGGCCGCCGCACTCTGGAAATGATCTTGTCCGACGTCGCCACGACTGATCGCGTCTCCCATGCCGAGCTTGCGGGAGCCGTGCGGGCCCTTGCTATGGACGGCGTCGAAGCCGCCAAATCCGGCCATCCCGGCCTGCCCATGGGGGCGGCCGACATCGCCACCGTGCTGTTCACGCAGTTCCTGAAATACGACGCGGCCGACCCGTTCTGGCCCGATCGCGACCGCTTTGTGCTGTCGGCCGGCCACGGCTCGATGCTGCTCTACGCGCTGCTCTACCTGTCGGGCCTCGAAGGCATGACCGTGGACGAGCTGAAGCGCTTCCGGAAGCTCGATTCCAAGACGCCGGGGCACCCCGAGCATTTCATGACGCCCGGCGTCGAGACGACCACGGGCCCGCTCGGCCAGGGCGTCGCGACCGCGGTCGGCATGGCGATGGCCGAGCGCATGCTCGCGGCCGAATACGGTGCGGGCGTCTCCGACCATTATACCTATGTGCTCGCCTCGGACGGCGACCTGATGGAGGGCATCAGCCAGGAGGCGATCGCGCTTGCCGGCCACCTCAAGCTGAATCGCCTGGTCGTCCTGTTCGACGACAACGGCATCTCGATCGACGGTCCGCTGTCGCTTGCGGATTCGGTGGATCAGCCGAAGCGCTTCGAGGCGGCCGGCTGGCGTGCCGAGCGCATCGACGGGCACGACCCGGAGGCGATCGCGGCGGCCCTGAAGCGCGCCCAGGCCTCCGACCGGCCGAGCCTCATCGCCTGCCGGACCACGATCGGCTACGGCGCGCCGAAGCGGGCCGGCACCTCGAAGGCGCATGGTGAGCCGCTGGGCGCCGAGGAGCTCGCCGGCGCAAAGGCCGCGATCGGCTGGACAGCCGCGCCGTTCGAGATCCCGGAGCACATCCTGTCGGCGTGGCGCGAAGCCGGCCGCCGCGGCGCGCGGGAGCGGAGCAGCTGGACGGACCGGCTCGAGGCGCTCGATCCGGCGCAGAAGGCCGAGTTCACCCGCCGCATGCATCGCAAGCTGCCGGAGGGTTTTGGCGCGGCGATGGCCGAGCTGAAGAACAGCCTGGTTTCCGCACCCCAGGAGGTCGCGACCCGCAAGGCGAGCGAAATCGCGCTCGGGGCGATCACCAAGGTGGTGCCCGAGCTCATCCTCGGCTCGGCCGACCTCACGCCGTCCAACAACACGCGCGTGAACAACCCGGTCGCGGTTGCGCCGGGCGAGTTCGGCGGCCGCTACATCCATTACGGCATCCGCGAGCATGGCATGGCCGCGGCCATGAACGGCATGGCCATCCATGGCGGGTTTCGGCCGGCAGGCGCGACCTTCCTGGTCTTCTCCGACTATGCGCGGCCGGCGATCCGCATCGCGGCGCTCGGCGGCATCCCGTCGATCTACGTCTTCACCCATGACTCGATCGGCCTCGGCGAGGACGGCCCGACGCACCAGCCGGTCGAGCACCTGGCGGCGCTGCGCTCCATGCCGAACCTGCGCGTGTTCCGCCCGGCGGATGCGGTGGAGACGGCCGAATGCTGGCAGCTCGCGCTGGAGCGCACGGACGGGCCGACGCTGCTCGCCCTGACGCGCCAGAACCTGCCGCAGGTCCGGCTCACGGCTTCGGATGCCAACCTGTCCGCCCAGGGCGCCTACGAGCTGCTGCCGGCCGGAGAGGGCGAAACGCACGCGACCATCTTCGCGTCCGGCTCGGAGGTCTCGGTCGCGGTCGAAGCGCAGGCCCTGCTGAAACAGAAGGGCGTCTCCGCCCGAGTCGTATCCGTGCCGTCGCTGGAGCTGTTCCTGGCACAGCCGGAGGACACGAAGCGCAAGGTCATCGGCGCTGCCCCCGTAAAGGTCGCGGTCGAGGCCGCGGTGCGCTTCGGCTGGGACGCCGTGATCGGTTCCGACGGCATCTTCGTCGGCATGAGCGGGTTTGGGGCGAGCGCGCCCTACAAGGATCTTTACCGTCACTTCGGCATCACGGCCGAAGCAGTGGCGGAGCGGGTGCTGCGCACCCATAATCTCTAGATCTCAAGACAGTCGCACGGCAGCGTCGCCGAAGGGCGGGAGGAGTTCGAGGACATGAGCGTTAAGGTCGCCATCAACGGGTTTGGTCGCATCGGCCGCAA
>JAQGJZ010000518.1 GCA_028290385.1 Enterovirga sp. | reverse complement strand
GGTGCGCGGCCCGCGAGGGTGAGGCTGGTCGGAAGCGCGGCCCGGCCCGGCCGGACCGACCGGAGCGGTCCTCTGCCCACGGCGCGGAAGGGCACGCCGCGCAGGGCGGCGAAGCGCCGCGCAAGCGCGCCCGCCGGCCCGGCCCAGCCGAGCACGGCGTCGAGGCGGGCGATCGTGGCCGGGGCGCGGACGACCTCTGCGCCCGTGAGGGTCGAGATGTCGCCGCGCAGCGCCCAGAGATCGCCGGAGAGAATACCGATACGCTCAGCCATCAGGGGTCGTTGCGAAAAAGCCCCGCCGCGCAAAAAACCTGGACAATGCGAGCGTCTTTCCACATGGTCCGTCAGCTCAGGGGGGTGATTAGCCGTCGTCCACCCCGTTGGAAACCTCAAAGTCTGCCCCAGATGGCCCGGCCGATGCATCCCGCGCCGAGGCCTGGGCGAAACGGACCGATGATCGAGCGTGGCTGAACTTCAACCTGCCAGGACAGCGTCGCCGCGGACCTTTCTCTTTCTCCAGGGCCTGGCTTCCCCGTTCTTCGCCCAGCTGGCGGGCGTCCTGATGGAGCGCGGCCACCGCGTGCGCCGCATCAACATCTCCCTCGGAGACGAGCTGTTCTGGCGGCTGCCGGCGACGAACTATCGCGGCAGCCTGGCGAATTGGCGCGGTTTCCTGGCGAGCTATCTCGCGAACGAGACCGTCACCGACATCGTCCTGTTCGGCGATTGCCGCCCGTATCACCGGGTCGCGATCAGCCTGGCGGCGCACCGCCGCATCCAGGTCCATGTCTGCGAGGAAGGCTATATCCGGCCGCACTGGATCACGGTCGAGCGCGGGGGCGTGAACGGGTATTCCTCGCTGCCGCGCGATCCGGACACGATCCGGGCGCTGGCCGCGGAGCTGCCCGAGCCCATCGAGGAGCCGTTCGCCGGGAGCTTCGCCCGGCGCGCCCTGTGGGACGTGAGCTACAACGTCGCCAACATGCTCGGGCGTCCCATCTATATGGGCTACCGCCGGCACCGGCCGAACCACGTCCTGGTGGAATATGCCGGCTGGCTGAAGCGGCTGACCAAGCGCAAGCGCACCGTTGCGCAGGCCGACGCGGAAACGGCCGGGGCGCTCGCGCATGCGGGCGGGTTCTACCTCGTGCCGCTGCAGCTCGACAGCGACTACCAGATCCGCGTCCATTCCCAATACGCCCTGCTCGGCGAGTTCTTGGACGAGGTGTTCGCCTCCTTCGCCCGCAACGCCCCGGCCGGGCCGGAGCTCCTGGTGAAGGTGCATCCGCTCGACAACGGCCTGATCAACCGGCCTGCCCAGGTGCGCGAGCTCGCCCAGAAGCACGGCATCGGCGGCCGCGTCCGCTGCATCGAGGGCGGGCATCTGCCGACGCTGCTCGAACACTCCCGCGGCGTGGTGGTCGTCAACTCCACTGTCGGCCTCACGGCCATCGAGGTGGGGCGCCCCACGATCGCGCTCGGCACCGCGATCTATGACGTCCCGGGCCTCGCCTTCCAGGGCTCGCTTGACCGGTTCTGGACCGAGCTCGCGCCGCCCGACCGCGACCTGTTCTGGGCGTTTCGCAAGCTGGTGATCCACCGCACGCAGGTGAATGGCGGCTTCTTCTGCCGGACCGGGGTCGGGCTCGCGGTGAAGAACGCGGCCGAGCGGCTCGAGGCGGAGAAACCCTACTGGCATTTCGCGCCGGCCGACGAGGCCGCGGAGGTGCCGGGCGCGGATGTGTTCCGGCGGCCGCTGCCAGCCGAATGACGCCGCGCCGCATCCTGATCACGGGAGCCTCGCGCGGAATCGGGGCGGCTTTGGCCAGGGCCTATGCGGGGCCGGGCATCACGCTCGGCCTTCTCGCCCGGACCGAGGCGGCGCTCCGCGAAACCGCCGAGCTGTGCCGCGCAGGCGGGGCGCACGTCACCGAGATCGTCGCCGACATCCGCGACCGCGACGCGGTTCGGGACCGCCTGCTCGCCTTCGATGCCGAGCATCCCGTCGACCTCGTCATCGCCAATGCCGGGGTGCAACACTCGAGCGGCGACGATGCCGCGACGGAGCGCGCCAGCTACGGCGAGATCGAGGTCAATCTCCTCGGCGCGCTGAACAGCGCCCTGCCGTTCGTCGCGCCGATGCGCGCCCGCGGCAGGGGGCAGATCGCGCTCGTGAGTTCGCTCGCCGGCTTCTCGCCGCTGCCCGATTCCCCCGGCTACAGCGCTGCCAAGGCCGGATTGATCGCCTACGGGATCGCCACCCGCGAGCGACTGCGCGGTACGGGCGTGAGCGTCTGCGTCGCCTGCCCGGGCTATGTCGAAACCGACATGGCCGCCCCCTACCGGGGGTGGCGGCCGATGAGCATGACGGCCGACGAGGCGGCCCGGCAGATCCGGCGAGGGCTCGAACGCGACCGCCCGATCATCGCGTTTCCGCGCTCGCTCGCTCTGCTGGCCCGGGTCTCCGCCCTGGTGCCCGAGCCGATGCGCCGGCCCTTCATGGGCCGCCTCCGCTTCACGTACGACTAGGGCCTCACCACTCGTAGTCGCCGCCGATGCCGACCGAGGTGGCGCCGTTCGAGCCGACATCGCCCTTCACTTTGATGTCGTCCGTGACCCGCAGGTCGACCCCGATCCCCGTGCTCGCCGCCGTGCCGCCGGCCCGGACGCCGACGCTCAGCCGGTCGTTCAAGGCCCGGCTGAGCCCGACCCCCGGTCCGGAGGATGCGCCGAGATTGACGTCCAGCCCCTCCAGGCCGAGTGACCGCCGCAGGTCCTCGAACGTGTCGCCGCCACCGCCATACTGGGCCGCCGCCTGGGCGAGCGACAGCGCCTGAAGCGCGGTGAGCTGGCCCGAGGGCGAGTTGAACAGCAGGCGGGACAGGATCTCGTCCCGGGGCAGGTCGGGGCTGGAGCGGAACTCGAATTGCGGCTCCGAGGCCGGGCCCGTGATGGCGATCTCGATCGCGGCGCCGCCGGCGCTGGTCTGGGCCAAAAAGTCGAGCTCCGGCGTGAGATCGCCCGAGAAGGCGAGGCGCCCGCGCGAGAATTCGAGCCGGGAGGATACGATCTGCAGGCGGCCGCGGAGCATCTCGAACGCTCCGACCGGCACGGGCTTGGCGATCGTGCCGGTGAGCCGGAGCTCGCCGCCGAGTTCGGCCACGAGCCCGCGGCCATTCACGAAGATGCGCCCCGGTGCGGCCAGCGCGATGTCGAGGACGGCGTCGAACGGCGACCCCGGACGCGCGCGCTTGCGGGCGCGGGCCGCGAGCGCGAGCCGGGTCCGGGCCGTGGCGGTCGGGTTCACGTGCCGGGTGTTCGGGAGCGGGCCGAGCGTCGCGGGCAGCCGCTCCGGGATCGAAACCTCGAGGTTCACGACCTGGACGCGGCCCGCGACCCGCGGCTGACGCACGAGCGGTCCCGAGACGTCGAGCGCCAGATCGGCCACGAGCGTGGCGATGCCGCTGCGGACCAGCTCGGCGCGCCGGCCCTGGATGCGGATGGTGCCCGGGAAGCCGCCGGCGGGGTCGATCCGCACCCGGCCGGAGGCGGAGAGCGAGCCCTCGTTGCGGGTCGTCGCAGAGGCCGATTCGATGGTGATGTCTTCGCCGCGCGCGACCAGCCGGGCGCGCAGGTTGTCGAACTGCGTGCCCTGGAGCGCGTCCGTGAAGGAGCCGCCCGAGAGGACGGCGGTGCCGCTGGCCTGCGGCGCGGCGAGCGTCCCGCCGACGCGGGCATCGAGTTCCACGCGGCCGGTGAGCCGGCGCCCGGCCGCGGCCAGGAGCCCGGTCGTGGCCGTCCCGGCATCGATCCGGCCGCGGATCGCGAGGTCGAGGCTGCCCGCCGCCCCGGCCGGCACCGAGCCGCCGACCTGGACCTGTCCGGCGCGGCCGGCCCCGATCGTCGCGTCCACGGTGGCGCGCTCGCCGTTCAGGCGCCCGGAGGCTGCGATCTCGATGGGCGGCAGCCCGAGGCTCCGCGTCTGCTCGGCGACCAGCCGCGCGATGCGGGCGCGGTATTCGCCCGTCGGAGCGCTCGTCGTGCCGCCGATCCGCGCCTCGCCTTCGAGGGTCCCCGAAAGCCCCAGCCCCGGCGCAAAGATCTCGGCCGCCGACAGGGGCACGGCGCGCGCCGCCACCTGCAGGTCGAGGCGGGAGCCTGCCGTGCCGTCGACCGTCAGCCGGCCCGCGCCGAGCCCGAGGGCGAGCCCGCGGATGTCGACGCCCCGCTCCACCAGCGTGAAGGTAGCCGGGGCCGCGATGGCGATCCGGTTCCGGCCCCGCGACGCGCCGAACTGGGTGAGCTCGATCCGCGTGCGCTCGCCCGGGACCACGCGCGCCCGGGCATCCAGATCAAAGCCGCGCGCGGCCGCCGTCAGCGTGACGTCGCTGGCCTGCGGCGTGCCGCGGGCATTGAAGCGGATGCGTGAGACGCGCTCGCCGGCAGCCAGCAGCTCGTCGACCGCGGCGTCACCCGAAATCACCGGCCGCCGGTAGAGGTCAGTCACGCTCACGGCCGCCGTCAGGCGGTCGAGGCTCGCGCCATAGGCCGAAAGCCGGGTTCCATCCGCCTTCACGGTCGCGTCCTGGCCGCCATTGGCCACCGCGAACGCCACGTCGGCGTCGAGCGAGCCGGACGCGCGGGTGAGGAGGAGCGGCGAGATGTCGTCGAGGTTGCGAGCGGAGACTAAGAGCTTGCCGTTCGCCAGCCAGTCGGACCCGATCGTCACGCCGCCGGTCACGGCGACCGACCCGACCGACACGTCGATGTCGTCGGCCGTGATCTGCCCGGCGGGCGTCCGAACGATGTGCAGCCGGCCGCGGGCCGGCTTGCGGTCGACCTCGCCTTCCAGGGTCAGCCGAACGTCGGGCGCACGCACGATGTCGCGGCCGGTGACGTCCACGACGAGGCGCGGAATCGGCCGGCCGAGCGCGGTGCCGTCGCTCAGCGCCACCCGCAGCGTCGCGTCGGGGCTCGCCATTCTGCCCGTGAGCTGGCCGGTGACCACGCCGCGGCCCGCGACCCGGCTGTCCGCCCGGCGCAGGTCCGGGATCGTGGCCGCGAGCGTCATGTTGGAGCCCTCCGGCGCCACCAGCCCGTCGATCCGGGCGTTCGCGTTCTCGCCCGACAGGCGCATTTCCTGGAAGCCGAACCCGCCCTGCGGGGTCAGCAGCATCGTCCCGGCGACATCGAGTCGGCCGCCGAACAGGCCGTCGAGCGGATCGATCCCGGTCGACACGCGCGAGGCCTTCGCGTCGAGCACGGCGTTGTAGCGGTTTGCGCGGGGAGTGCCTTCCAGCTCGGCCTTGAGGGTCGCGGCACCGCGCAACCCAGGCAGGCCCGCGATCGCGCTGAACCGCGACAGGTCCCCCAGCCCGGCCTCGAGCTGGCCCTTCACCTCGGCCGAGCCGAGCGTGCCCGCATACCGCGCGCCGAGCGTCGGGGTGCGCAGCTCCAGGCGCTCGACCGTGAGCTTGTTCTCGGCCGCCGAGACGCCCCGGAAGCCGACCGTGAGTTCGGTCCCAAGCGCGCGGGCGAGCGCCGGATCCTCCGGCACGAGGCCGGTGGCGCGCGCATCGGCCACGAGGTCGATCCGCGTGCCGGCGCTGGTGACCGTCCCGGACGGCGTCGCCGAGAAGGTCGCGTCCAAGCGGGCCAGGCGCCCCGCCGGCAGCCGCGCATCCTCGGCATTCAGCGTGGCGTCCACGCGGGGCGCCGTGAGCGGGCCGGTCACGCGGGCGTCGAAGGCGAGGCGACGGATCTCCGCGCCCGACACGGCCGTGCGGGTTGCGGCGTTCGGCAGGTTGGTGGCCGTGATCCGCAGGTCCGCGACCTGGTCCGGGTTCATCGTCCCGGTGATGTCGAGCCGCGCGGCGGCGGCCGTGAGGTTGATCCCCGGGATCGTGACCGCGCCGTCGTCCCCGTAGCTGGCCGTCCCGGTTAGCCGCGTGGTGCCGGCGAAGACGGGCGCGGCAACGCCCGGCAGCAGCCCGGAGATCTCGGCCGTCATGTCGAGGCCGAGGCGCCGGGCCGGCCCATCGCGCCGCAACGTCGCGCCGCCGCGCGCCCCGATGCCCTGGCCGGCATCGAAGGTGAGGCGCGAGTCGAAGGCGTCGAGGGTGCCGTTGCCGGTCAGGTCGAGCTGCACCGGGGGCAGGCCGGGAATGCCGGCCGCCCGGGCGAGAAGCCCGCCTTCGGGCTCGTTCAGGTTCACGGTCAGGGTCAGGCGCTGTCCGTCCGGCACCAGCCCGAGCCGCACCAGGAACTGGCCGCCGGCGTCGAGGCGTCGGGCGTCGAAACGCAGGTCGAGCCCCTCGTTCGGATTGCCGAGCTGGGCCGCTCCGGTCATGGCGAGGCGGGCGGCCGTTCCGACGATCGGCTCACCGAGCCGCATTTCGGCGAGGCCGAAATCCTTGATCTCCACCCGCACCGGGAGCTCGGGCAGGAGCGGCTGGTCCTCGCCCTCGACCGGCGTTTCGGCCGGGACGGGCCGGCGGGCGATGTCGAGCGTGCCGATCTCGAGGCGGTCGATCTCCAGCCGGCGCGACAGCAGCGCGAGCCGCCGCCACACGATGCGGGCGCGGTCGAGCCGCAGCCAGACGCCGTCCCGATCCGAGATCTGGATGTCCCGGATGGTGGCGTCGGAGGAGAGCGCGCCCTCGATGGCGCCGATCGAGACGCGCGTAGCGGGTGTCGAGAGCGCCCGCGAGATCAGGTTGGCGAGAACGCCCTTGTCCTCGTCCGCGGCCTGAACGC
Source organism: Enterovirga sp. (assembly GCA_028290385.1). Lineage (GTDB taxonomy): Bacteria > Pseudomonadota > Alphaproteobacteria > Rhizobiales > Beijerinckiaceae > Enterovirga. Next base: position 5,607 of record JAQGJZ010000518.1, on the reverse strand, counting down.
CGACATGGAGGGTGCCGAGAATCAGCAGAGCGAGCGCGAGGAGCGCGCCGAGCGCGGCCTTCGTACCGCATCGGCCCGCCGGGCGAGGGCGGGGGAGGGCGGCGGCAGCTTTTCGGCGGAAAGGCATCAGAAAGCCTGTCCGATATTGACGTAGAGCACCACGGCGTTGTCGCCGCGGCGCGGGTTGAGCGGCGCCGCGACGTCCAGCCGGATCGGCCCGATCGCCGTGACGTAAAACACCCCGAGCCCGGCCGACATGCGGGTGTCGCCGAAGAAGTCGGGGAATTGCGAGGCATAGGCACCGCCCGCATCGAAGAACGGCACGATGCCGATCGTGTCCGTCACCTTGATCCGGGCCTCGAGCGAGGCATCGAACATCGAGCGTCCGCCGACGATGCGGCCGGTCGGCCCGAACGGGCTGACGCTCTGGAAGCGGTAGCCGCGGATCGAGCCCGCACCGCCCACGAAATAGCGGTAGTTCGACGGGATCAGCTGCAGCCGGTCGGGCTCGTCGAGGAAGCCGCCGACGCGGCCGCGGGCCGCCAGCACGACGCGGCCTTCCTCGTCGAAGGAATAATAGGCCGAGGCGGCCGCGGTCGCCTGCGTGAAGGCGACGGAGGAGCCCATGAAGGCCGGGTAGGGCGTCACCGCGGCCGAGACGCGGACGCCGCGCTTCGGATCGAGCGGGCTGTCCGTGTTGTCGAACTGCATGGTGAGCGGCACGCCGACCAGCGTGTAATCCACGTTCGACACGGAATCGCTCGTGCGCCCGCGCTCGCCCTTGATGCCGAGGGTCGCGGACAGCGTCTCGTCCACCCGGTAGCGCAAGGCCGCGGTGCCGCCGCCGAGCCGCACCGTGTAGCCGCCGAAGCGGACGGACCCGATGCGGTTGCGCTCGGCCAGCCCGTCGACCAGGAAATCGAAGCGCGTGCCGTCGATCGCAGGCTTGAGGAAGCTGAAGGTGGCGCGCCCGCCGGCATCGGAGGTGGTGAAATCGCCGATGTTCTTGATCGGCCGGCCGCTGTTGCGGGGCGCCTGGAACAGATCGGCCTGCAGGCGCAGGCGCTCGGCCCCGCCGAACAGGTTGCGGTGCTCGTAATACACGCGGCCGTTGGGGCCATCGATCGTGGAATAGCCGAGCGCGTAGCCGGCGGCGTTCAGCGCGCGGTCGGTCACGTCGACGAAGATGGGCAGGTTGCCGTTGCGGTCGAGCTGGTCGCCCTCGCGGATGCGGACGGAGCCGACCGCCGGGATCGACCCGATCGTCTTGCGGGTGGAATCGAGCCGCTCGGGCGAATAGGGCTCGCCCTCCTCCAGGTAGATGAAGGAGCGGACGATGCTGGGGTCGAAGCCCTTCGGGCCACTCAGCGCGACCTCGCCGATCCCCGCCTTGGGGCCGGGATCGACCAGAAAGGTCACGTCCATCGAATCCGCCGCATGGTCCACGACGGGCGCGGGCGGCGGCGATTTCACCAGCGGGTAGGAGCGGCGCCGGAAATGGTCGACCAGCCGCGCGGTGGCGGCCCGGATGCTCGCCGATTCCGCCGGGTCGCCCGGTTTCAGGCGCAGCAGGTAGGGCGGCAGCTCCTCGGGCGGAAACGGCGCGCGCGTGGCCTGGTCCAGCACCTCGATCTTCCGGAGGCGGAACAGCGGCCCGGTCTCGGCCACGATCTTCACGGGCACGGGCGCGCGGTTGCGAAGGCCGTTCGCGGCCCGCACGGCGGCCGGGTTCTGGAACTGCCCGATCTGGACCCGCACCCCGGCGATCTCGATCGCCACGGTCGCGTCGTAGTAGCCGGCGCCCCACAGCGCGTCGATCAGTGGGCCGAAATCGGCATTGGCGCGCTGCAGCAGCGTGTCCCCGTCGGGCGGGGCGTCCTGGCGCAGCCGGTAGAGGTTGGAGGCGTCGCGCAGGCGCGTCTCCACGTCCTCGTCGCCGCGTACCTCGAAGCTGAGCGCATAGGGCAGCGCGGCCGGCGAGGGCGCCGGCGGATCATCCGAACCGAACAGGCCGAAGAAGTCGAAGGCCATCGCCGGGTGCGGCAGGCCCGCCCCCGAGATCGCGACCAGTACCAGGGCCGCGGCGAGCTTCTGTCGCCACGGGCTACGCCCCAAACGCATTCACCCTCCCGCCGCCGCACCGGGCCCTTCAGGCCGGTACGGTGGTTGCACTCCGATCGTCAGCTCCGATGGGGAAGGCTAGCCCGCTCCGGCCGGGAAAGCCACGCGCCGCGGTTGCAGGGCCGATCCTTGCCCGCCGCTGTCACTTGCAGACCACACACTTTTTGGGAATTTGATCTAGGCTCGCGCAGGGCGAGAGCGCCCGGCATTGATGTTGGTCGGATGTCGGACACGAACAACGAAGCGCCGACAGGGCCGGAATCCGAGGACTGGCGCTCCCGGGTCGATTGCGCCGATGCCGCGGGGCCGTCGTCGGTGGATTTCGCCCGCGCCGGCGAGCATGGCCGCGGGCGCGATGCGGGCGAGCCCAAGGAGATCCCGGCGCTCGGCTGGAAGGACATCTTCTGGCGCGTGCTGAAGGCCGTCCCCGAGGATCGCGTCCTGGCCACGGGCGGCAGCGTCGCGTTTTTCACCCTGATGGCGGTGTTTCCGGCGATCGCCGTCGTGGTGTCGCTGTACGGGCTGTTCGCGGACGCGACCACGATCGGCGACCATCTCGTGCTGCTGGCCGGCATCCTGCCGGAGGGGGTGCTCGGCCTGATCCGCGACCAGGTCGTCGCCATCACGTCGAAACAAACCCCCGCGCTGTCGCTCGCCTTCGGGATCAGCCTCCTGATCGCCTTGTGGAGCGCGAATTCGGGCATGGCCGCGCTCTTCGATGCGCTGAACGTGGTCTATGGCGAGCGCGAGCGCCGCAGCCTGCTGCGCTTCTACGGCACCACCTTTCTGTTCACGCTCGGGGCCGTGCTGTTCGCCGTCACGGCGATCGGCGGCGTTGTCGTGCTGCCCGTGGTGCTCAAGTTCGTCGGCGCGCCGTTCTCGGCCGAGATCATCCTCTCGGTCGCCCGCTGGCCGGTCCTGCTGCTCGTCGTGATGGTCGCCCTCGCGGCCATCTACCGCTTCGGCCCGAGCCGCCGCTCGCCGCGCTGGCGCTGGGTGTCGATCGGCTCCGTCGCGGCCGCGCTTCTCTGGATCGCGGGCTCGATGATCTTCTCCTGGTACGTCGCGAGCTTCGATTCCTACAACAAGACCTACGGCTCGCTCGGCGCCGGCATCGGCTTCATGGTCTGGATCTGGCTGTCGGTGGTGATCGTGCTGGTCGGGGCCGAGATCAACGCCGAGGCGGAGCACCAGACGGCGCGCGACACGACCGTCGGGCCCGAGAAGCCGATGGGCACGCGCGGAGCGACCATGGCCGACCATGTCGGCCCGGCGCAGGCCTGAGCCGCCCGGCCGGGGGCGCGGCGCCTTCCCTTGGCGGAAGGGGCCCGCACTGCTATCTGCCGTGCAATCCGATTTTCGCGCTCCCGTGAGCCCCGGCCCCTGCCGGCGCGCGATCCTGGACGGCGCCGCCCGAGTCACATGACCACTCACGCCATCGACAACATCCGCAACTTCTCGATCGTGGCGCATATTGACCACGGCAAGTCGACGCTCGCGGACCGCCTCATCCAGCAGACCGGCACGGTCGCGCTTCGCGACATGTCCGAGCAGATGCTCGACTCGATGGACATCGAGAAGGAGCGCGGCATTACCATCAAGGCGCAGACCGTGCGCCTCGAATACAAGGCGCAGGATGGGCTGACCTACATCCTCAACCTGATGGACACGCCCGGGCACGTCGATTTCGCCTACGAGGTGTCGCGCTCGCTCGCCGCCTGCGAAGGCTCGCTGCTCGTGGTCGACGCCTCGCAGGGCGTGGAAGCGCAGACGCTGGCCAACGTCTACCAGGCCCTCGACGCCAATCACGAGATCGTCCCGGTCCTGAACAAGATCGACCTGCCGGCCGCCGAGCCCGACCGGGTGAAGCAGCAGATCGAGGAGGTGATCGGGCTCGATGCGTCCGAGGCGGTCGAGATCTCGGCCAAGACCGGCCTCGGCATCGACCTCGTGCTCGAGGCCATCGTGAAGCGCCTGCCGCCGCCGAAGGGCGACGCCTCTGCGCCGCTCAAGGCCCTGCTGGTCGACAGCTGGTACGACGCCTATCTGGGCGTCGTCGTCCTGGTGCGGGTCATCGACGGCACCCTGAAGAAGGGCATGTCGATCAAGATGATGCGCACCGGCGCGGTGCACGGCGTCGACAAGGTGGGCGTGTTCCGGCCCAAGATGCAGGACGTGGCGGCGCTCGGCCCGGGCGAGGTCGGCTTCATCACCGGCTCGATCAAGGAGGTGGCCGACACCGCGGTCGGCGACACCATCACGGAGGACAAGAAACCCACGAAGGAGATGCTGCCGGGCTTCAAGCCCGTGCAGGCGGTGGTGTTCTGCGGCCTGTTCCCGGTCGATGCCGCGAAGTTCGAGGATCTGCGCGCCGCCATGGGCCGGCTCCGCCTCAACGACGCGAGCTTCTCCTTCGAGATGGAGACCTCGGCCGCGCTCGGCTTCGGCTTCCGCTGCGGCTTCCTCGGCCTGCTGCACCTCGAGATCATCCAGGAGCGGCTCGAGCGCGAGTTCGACCTCGACCTGATCTCGACCGCGCCGTCGGTGGTGTATCGCCTGAACATGCGGGACGGCTCCGTGAAGGAGCTGCACAACCCGGCCGACATGCCGGACGTGATGCAGGTGCTGTCCATCGAGGAGCCCTGGATCCGGGCCACCATCCTGACCCCGGACGAGCATCTCGGCGGCATCCTGAAGCTGTGCCAGGACCGGCGTGGCGTGCAGATCGACCTCAACTACGTCGGCAAGCGCGCCATGGTGGTCTACGACCTGCCGCTGAACGAGGTGGTGTTCGACTTCTACGACCGCCTGAAATCGATCTCGAAGGGCTATGCCTCCTTCGATTACAACATCACGGATTACCGCGAGGGTGACCTCGTGAAGATGTCGATCCTGGTCAATGCCGAACCGGTCGACGCGCTGTCCATGCTGGTCCACCGCGACCGGGCCGAGAGCCGCGGCCGCGCCATGTGCGAGAAGCTCAAAGACCTGATCCCGCGCCACCTGTTCCAGATCCCGGTCCAGGCCGCGATCGGCGGCAAGATCATCGCCCGCGAAACCATCAAGGCCCTGTCCAAGGACGTGACGGCCAAGTGCTACGGCGGCGACGCCACCCGCAAGCGCAAGCTCCTCGACAAGCAGAAGGAGGGCAAGAAGCGCATGCGCCAGTTCGGCCGCGTGGAGATCCCGCAGGAGGCGTTTATCGCCGCCCTGAAGATGGATAGCTGAGGCGCGGCATCCTCACCCGCGACCGCTGATCCAGCGCGCGCCACCCTCTCCCGTGTGGGAGAGGGTCGGACGGCGAAGCCGGCCGGGGTGAGGGTCGGGCGGCGCAAAGTGAAGCTCAGGGCAGCTGGCAGGTCAGCGCCTCATTCTGCGAGGTCCTGCCCTCACCCCATCCCTCTCCCACCCGGGAGAGGGTGCGCGGCGGCACGCGCCCCACTACCCCAGAGCCCGCACCGCCTTGCTCCCAGGCCATAAGTCGCT
>JAQGJZ010000549.1 GCA_028290385.1 Enterovirga sp. | reverse complement strand
CCGAGCACCCGATCGCCCGCGTTCTGTTCGGGTACGATGCCCTGGTCTACCTCTCGCTCGCCCTGACTGGTGCAGTCGCCTGGTGGCTCCGGCGGACGCGGGCCGGCCTGATCCTCCGGGCGGTCGGCGAGTCGGACGTCTCCGCCCACCAGATCGGGTATCCGGTGCTGGCCGTGCGCACGGCGGCCGTGGCCTTCGGGGGCGCGCTCGCCGGCCTCGGTGGGGCCTATTTCTCGCTCGAGCTCACGCCCATGTGGGCGGACCGGCTCACGGCCGGGCGGGGCTGGATCGCGCTGGCGCTGGTCGTGTTCGCGGCCTGGCGGCCGATGCGGCTGCTGGCCGGCGCCTACCTATTCGGCGCCGTGATGACCTTCGAGCTGCACGCCAAGGCCGCCGGGATCACGCTTCTGCCGCCCGAGATCCTGGCCATGCTGCCTTATCTCGCGACGATCCTCGTCCTTACGCTCATCTCCGTCCGGCCCGGGCGGGTCTCGGCCGCTGCGCCGGCCTGCCTGGGCAAGCCTTTCTCGCCCGCCTAACCTTTCGGCCCCACAGGAGACCATCAATGACGGCCATCATCACCCGACGCTCGCTTGTGGCAGGCGCTGCCGCCCTGCCGCTCGCAGGCGCGCGGGCCTTTGCGCAGGCCCCGCTCGGGGTCGGGTTCATCTATGTCGGGCCGACCGGCGATTACGGCTGGACCCACTCGCATGATCTCGGCCGCAAGGCGATCGAGGCGGAGTTCGGCCCGAAGGTGAAGACGAGCTTCGTCGAGAACGTCGCCGAGGGGCCGGATGCCGAGCGCGTGCTGCGCCAGCTCGCGACGGCCGGCAACAAGCTGATCTTCGCGACCTCCTTCGGCTTCATGAACCCGACCATGCGGGTCGCCCGCGCGCTCCCGAACGTCTGGTTCGAGCACGCGACCGGCTATCAGCGCTCCGCGAACCTCGCGACCTACAACGCCCGCTTCTACGAGGGCCGGGCCGTTTGCGGCACGATCGCCGGGCACCTCTCCAAGACCGGCACCGCCGGCTACATCGCGTCCTTCCCGATCCCGGAGGTCGTGATGGGCATCTCGGCCTTCACGCTGGCGGCCCAGAAGGTGAACCCGAACTTCAAGACAAAGGTCCTGTGGGTGTCGACCTGGTACGACCCGGCGAAGGAAGCGGACGCCGCCAAGGCCCTCATGGACCAGGGCTGCGATATCCTGACCCAGCACACGGATTCGCCCGCGCCGCTCCAGGCCGCGGAAGCGCGCGGCATGCTCGGCTTCGGGCAGGCCTCGGACATGCGGACCTACGCGCCCAAGGCCCAGCTCACCTCGATCGTCGATGATTGGGCGCCCTACTACATCCGCCGGGTCGGGATGGCGCTCGACGGCTCCTGGAAGACGGGCGACACCTGGGACGGGCTGAAGGAAGGCGCCGTGCGCATCGCTCCCTACGGCGACGCCGTACCGGAGAACGTCCGGCGCGAGGCCGACAGCGTAAAAGACCGCATCATCGCGGGCACGCTCCACCCGCTCGCAGGGCCGATCAAGGACCAGAAGGGCGAGCTGCGCGTGAAGGACGGCGAGCAGATGTCCGACGAGCAGCTGTCCAAGATGGACTGGTACCCGGCCGGCGTTCAGAGCTGACGGGAGCGGGTCCGCACGGGCGATCGTCGGGGGAGCCGGTTTTCCCGATTACTTGCCGATGCGGACCCGACCTTGCCTTTTACGCCGATCTATTGCGCCTCGTTTCAAGTCCAGCAGAGGCTGTTAACCGTTCATTAACGATGATCCGGTCTGGTCGTCTTAATCGACCCGAAAGGACTCGTGATGCGATCCGAATCGACGGCCAGGCAGGACAGACAGGACGAGCTGGGCGATCTCGCCCGGCAGATCGCTTCGCAGCTCAAGAACGAGTCCGCGGGGCCGGAAAACGTGCTGCGGCCGAATTTCCACCGGCCTCAGGCGCCCCGGCCGGACCAGGTCGCGGCCATCAACGCCATCGTCAAAGCGAGCGAGTCCATGACCGCGCGCCGGGAGCAGGTCCTCATCGCCGAACGCCGCGCGGCCGACGCCGAGGACAAGGTCGAGGCGCTGAAGCGCCACCTGATCGAGACCGAGGACCGCCTCACGGCCGCGCTCGACCAGCTCGATCGCGAGCGCCGGCACAGCGAGGAGCTCGAGCGCCGCTCGGCCGAGATGCTCGACCGCACGCAGGCGATGATCACGGATGCCTGCGACCGGCTCCAGGCCTCCGAAAAGCGGGCTTCGATGGCCGAGGAATACCTCGTGACGCTGCAGACGATGATCCGCGAGCGCCTCGACGCCTGAACCCCGGGGCGCGCCGCGGCGCGCTCAGTGCTGCGGCTTCGCGGCCTCGAAGGCCGCGAGCTGCTCGGGGCGGGCTTCCGTCTGGTGGCGGGCCTTCCACTCGTCATACGGCATGCCGTAGACGTGGGTCCGCATCGCTTCCTTGGATAGGTCCAGACCGCGCTCGTCGGCCGCGTCCTTCAGCCAGTTCGACAGGCAGTTGCGGCAGAAGCCCGCGAGGTTCATCAGGTCGAGGTTCTGCACGTCGGCGCGCTTCCGCAGATGCGAGACGAGCCGGCGAAACGCCGCCGCCTCGAGCTCCGTCCGGGTCGCCTCATCGAGTTCCGTCATGGTCTTGTCCCCGTTCTCGTCGTCCTGCGGCGCGGTTCCCGCGTGACCTGCCACCGGATCGCCCCAATCGGCCCGTCTGCATCCGCCGCCGTGAACGACCTGCATCTCCATATGACACCGGCCGCCCGATCCTGCATCCGCCCGCCGGCCAGATGGCTGCTCGGCGCCGCCCTCGCGCTCCTGTCCGGGCTCGGGCTCTCGCAGCCCGCCCGGGCCGATCTGCGCCTGTGCAACACGACGGACAGCCGGGTCGGCGTGTCGCTCGGCTACCGCGACGCCGCGGGCTGGGTCACCGAGGGCTGGTGGAATCTCGCCTCCCGCGGCTGCGAGACCCTGCTGCGGGGCGATCTCTCCGCGCGGTTCTACTACATCTACGCGGTCGATTATGATCGCGGCGGGGATTGGAGCGGGCGCTCGCTGATGTGCACGCGCGACCGCGAGTTCACGATTCGGGGCGTCGAGGATTGCCTCGCGCGCGGGTTCGACCGCTCCGGCTATTTCGAAATCGACACGGGCGAGCAGAAGAGCTGGACGGTGCAGCTCACCGATCCCGGCCGCCCCGCCGCGCCCGGGCTCCCCGGGGCAGGGGCCCCGAACCGGTAGCGCCGCGGCGATCCGGGGCGCAACCTCGGCCGTTCGGCGGCGTTCTCCGACTTGGGCCCGGGAGTTTCTGCCATGCCGTACCCGTCCAAAGCAGCGCTTGCGCTGATCGGGAGCCTCCTGGCCATGCCGGCGGCCGCGCAGGCTCCAGCCGCGCCCCCGTCTGGGACGATTGCGCCAGGCGCGGTCGGCGCGACCGTGGACGGCTCGCCCCCGGCCAGGGCGGGCGCCACGACCGCGGTCGG